>JAGROK010000037.1 GCA_020440285.1 Chlamydiia bacterium
AAGATTTTCATTGAAAATGAGGCGCGGAGAGCGAAGCTGGCTTCATGTAAGCCAGCAAGATCGAGCGTAAAATTTTCGGTGAAAAGATCTGGATGAATTGTTACTATTTTAAACTACTTTAGCTATAAACAGGGGGTTAAACCCTTGAGAGTTTAAGGGAAATGTCGGACAGAGAAGCTCCTGTAAGATCGGTGGGGCGCGTTAGAACTCCCCATGGAGATGAAGTCGTTCCATCCAGATAGGAGCGCCAAGGATTCATGGGATAGCCACGTGACCCATCACTACTGACTCGGTAAAGATCGAGCTGAAGGGTTGCTGGATTGACTGCAAACGCAAAGAAATAATCAGCCCAGTTCGTATCTGCAAACAAAAGAGGTTTTGGAGTCTTAAACGATTGAAAAAGAATCCCATCAATTTCCTCTTCTTTTTTAGGAAAGGCTTCCACGAGATGTGCTCGAAACTCCGGGACGCTAAGGGATTCTTCACGAGGATAAAATTTTCCACCCATCACTTTTGATGCTAAAAGGGACTGCGCACTTTTATCGAGACGAATTCCCTTATAATAGTTTGTGGCGGGATTGATCACACAATCACGGATCCACGTATAGGTAAACCCCTTGTCAAGCCACCCCTCTTTAAAAGGGGAAAGACCTGGTTTGAGAAGAAAAGCATGGGTAGGTGAATACATCAAAAGGCTTGCCAGTGGATCAATCTCAAATGGCTTTGTCACAAAATAAGGGAGCTCTTTCAAAAGATCGAGGAGAAAGGTAAGAAGGTCGGTTGGATTCTCAATCACCCTTTTTTCTTCAGAAAGCTCCCCTTCAATGCAATAATACCCTTTGAGCAGGGTATGCATATCCCCCCCTGAGGTATAGCTCCAAGGATTTTTCTTTTTAAGAGCAAAGGAAGAAAACTCTTCTGTTTGAATAAAGTGAACAATTGTTGTTGTGAGTTCCTCTATTTCCTTAATCCCTTCTTCCCATTCACAGGCAGAACAAATCTGTGGCTCTACTGCAAGAAAAAACTCTCTAAGGACATTGAGAAACTCTTCTTTTTCGTAGATATAAGTCCATGCAGAAGGATCACTTCGTCCATGCTTATAGCAGAGGCGAAATCCAGCAGGACTATCTTCATAAAGGATTTCATGTTGATGTTTGATGTCGGCATCATAAATTTCTATAAAATACTCTTGAAACTTCGCGGTATATTGCTCGATCAAAAACGAAAAGAGTTGCGATAACCCTTGCCCTTTTTCGTGCATTTTATCCCGCTCTTCTTTGCATCCATGAGCATGATGCGCCCTCACCTCTAACTCTCCTTTTCGCATCCGCATGCGATCAGGGGAATCGGCTTGACGCAAAAGAGCTTGTGAAACGCGCGCCTCGTCCATAGCACGCACATAATCTTGGTGAAATTTCTCCACTTTCTGATTGGTTTCGTCGAGCTTTTCCTGTAACTTTTGATAAATCAAAGCTCCTATCCCCCCTTTCTTTTCAGGATCAAGACCTAAAGACTGATACAAATTCCAACGACTAAACGTTGTTTTATAATCAGCAAAAGAGGCAAGGGTATATTCCCAAGCTCTAAGGAGGGGATGATCACTTTCTCGATTGCCCCATTTTGGACTGATAGGAACCACAAATTCTTGCCCACCAAAGGTCCTTTTTAAATAGCCAAGTGTCATCAAGTCATAAAGATCTAAAAGGAGGCGCTCTGGTTGCTCTCTTTGAATAAAAATTGCAGGAGCTGTTGCAAAACAAGAGCCAACCACTTGCCTTAAGGGGCAAAGAAGGGCTGATATAACCCCTTCTTGAAGGTGTCTATCTTCAAGCATCTGGTTCTTTGGAATTTTCAAACTTTTTCGGACAAGTGTTTCAACATAGCGACTCACAATAGGAAGTGTAAAGCGCTTAATAAGGAGGCGGGCCTCTTTCGTTTCCAAATAATGGAGCGCCCTTTCAAAATGTTTGTCCCATACTGTTTGAGGGGTAAAAGGAACCTTATCTCCTCTCGTAAAAGAGCGGGCAAATGTCCGCGCTTGCTCTAGATGGTGATGAAGAAGAGGAAGGTCAAGGGGCATACTTCACCCATAAAGGCATGACCTTGTTTAAGTAAGTCATGAATTTCCAAAGACCCACACTAAGTTCCTCGTTCCCAAAAGGGTCTTCAACCTTCTCAGGATAGGCAATCCCAAGACCAAAAAGACCTGGAGCAATAATTCCATTCCGGTCATTGCATTTAATCGCACTAAATTGAGGAGTGGAGGGAGGAGTGCGAGGAGTAAACCCTACCGTGTAGACCACTTTAGTACACTCTTCAATGATGTCTTGAAAATCAGAAGTTGAAACGGGATACCTTTCGAGATTAGGAGGCCTCTTTCCATCGATATATTTGCGAGCCCATATAGCTGCCTCCCCTTTAAGCCCTGTATTATCAAAAAGGATCCAATCTCCCATGTAAAGGGCATACCTCGTGGGGTTGATGTAAAAGTTGATGATTTTTTTCACCTTTGCCTTCAAAAGATTCTGGAGGGTGATGATCGAAGAGTGGGAAGAGCCAAAAACAGCAACGGTATCCTCGGCTAAATTTTCTTTTTCTAGTTTTTCATCATTCAAAGCGATTTCAATTGGAATCTCTTTAAGAGAGGGGTAGTTTAACTTCTTTGGATCAGAACCAATGGCTAAAATAACATTTTTTGAATAGATCACCTCATCTTTAAGCCCAACCTTCCATTGCTGGTTCTTTAACTCCAATGAGTGGACCTTCGATTCATACGGATGAACAGCAACCTTTAAATGGTCTGTTACCCACTTTAAAGGATCTCTAATTTCACCTAGTAAACAGGTTGACTCTGGGTCAAGATGTTTTAATTTAAAATCAGGAGACATTTGAAAGCGAAAGGCCTCACATTCTTCCAAAAAATCAACAAAAAGCTTTACTTTTGTGTTGCTCGAAACCCGATACCACTTTCCCCCTAAATCACCCACGTTAAAAGTGGGGTCGACCCAAGCAATATCGAGAGGCTTGACCCCTTGATCGATTAACTTCCCAAGGGCCGCAATCCCCGCTGGCCCGGCTCCGACAACTGTCCATTGAAATGCCTTCACTCCATTAGTTTTAGCAATTTCTTTCCCTTTTTTACAATCTCTTGTAAGCTTAAAGAACATTAAGATAAAAAAAAATGATTCATGAAAGTGACGTGTGATAACCAAACGCTTGAGCTTCCTAGAGGGAGCAGCGCAGCAGAATTAGTCGAAAAATTAAACCAGCGAGAACCTCATCAGGCCCTTGCTGTGTCAATCAATGGAGTCGTTTACGATCTGGAGACAACCCTAAACGATGGAGACGATGTCAAGCTGCTTGACTTTGACTCCCCAGAAGGGAAAGAGGGTTTATGTCGTTGGTCTGCGTATGACTTAACACAAGCGATTCTCCGCATTTGGCCAAAGGCTGAGCCGACTATTGGCCCCCCCATCGAAAACGGCTTCTATTATGATTTTGCAAACCTCGATATTTCGGAAGGGGATTTTGAACGAATTGAAAAAGAAATAAAAAAAATCCTTGGAGAAAACTTTAAACCTAAACGGGTTCTTTTTGAAGATAAAAAAGAAGCTCTTCGAGAGTTTGGAAAAAATCCCTATAAAAAAGAACTTATCGAAGGATTTGAAGAAGGAAGCGACATTACGGCGTACCGACAAGGGGAGTTTTTCGATCTTTGTCGAGGGCCTCATCTTCCCAGCCTTGGAAAAATTAAAGCGTTTAAACTTTTAAAAACATCTGGCGCATACTGGCGTGGAGATTCAAAGAATGCCATGTTAACGCGGATCTATGGAATCTCCTTTCCCAGCAGAGAACTTTTAAAAGACTACCTCAAAATGGTTGAAGAAGCAAAAAAACGGGATCACCGCGTTTTAGGAGCAAAGCTTGATCTTTTCTCCTTTAAAGAAGAGGCTCCTGCAATGCCCTTCTTCCATAATCGAGGAATGGCTGTTTGGGACCATTTAGTCGCCTACTGGAAAGAGCTCCATTTGAAGAATGGATATGAAATCATCAAAACTCCCCAACTTATGACCCGAGAATTATGGGAGCTTTCTGGTCATTGGACCCATTACAAAGAAAACATGTTCACAGTGGATATCGATGATGGCCGCTCTTACGCAATTAAACCGATGAATTGCCCAGGTTGTATGCTTTACTACAAGGGACGCTCCCATAGCTATAGGGAATTTCCCCTTCGGATTGCCGAATTTGGTCACGTTCATCGAAAAGAGCCCTCAGGAGCACTCAACGGCCTTTTCCGAGTTCAAAGTTTCCATCAGGATGATGCCCATATTTTCATGCAACAAAACCAAATCAAAGATGAGATCTTGAGTGTTCTTCATCTCGTAAAAGAAATTTACGAAACATTTGGATTGAACTACACCTTTGAACTCTCCACCCGTCCTGAAAAGTCAATGGGAAGTGATCAAGATTGGGAAGTGACAACCGCAGGTCTTAAAGAAGCTTTAGATGAGTGGGGATCTCCCTATAAAATCAACAAAGGTGATGGCGCTTTTTATGGACCAAAAATTGATCTTCATGTCCATGATGCTTTAGGAAGGCAGTGGCAATGTGGAACGATTCAACTTGATATGTCTCTTCCAGAAAAGTTTGCACTAACATACAAAGATCAAAATGGAGAACTAAAACGTCCCATTATGATTCATCGTGCCATTTTTGGATCGATTGAGCGCTTTTTAGGAATTATCATTGAACACCTTGCTGGAAAATTTCCCTTTTGGATGAGTCCTCTCCCTATTAGAGTCATCCCCGTTGCTGAAGCTCATCAAGATTATGCAAAAAAAATCACACAAGCCATTCGAGAATCAGGATTTTTGTGTGACTGCGATCTCTCTCCGGAATCACTTGGAAAACGAGTGCGCAACGCACAACTTCTTAAAATTAACTACATGTTGACTGTCGGAGATAAAGAGGTTCAAAACAAAACAATAGCCCTTCGAACAAGGGACAATGTCGTTCATGGAGAAATCAAATTAGAAGATTTCCTAAAAAAATGCACAATCGAATATAAAGAGCGAAAACTGACCTCACCTTACCAGGAGGGTTAATGAAAACGATTTCTGTATGTAGTTTTAAGGGGGGAACGGCAAAAACATCGATCTCCCTTAATTTAGGAGCAGCTCTTGCCCGCTTTCACAACAAGCGGGTATTAATGATTGATTTTGATGCCCAAGCAAACCTCACAGCAGGCCTTGGTCTAGACCCTGATAATCATGATAGTTTAGCGGCGGTCCTTCAAGATAGTAAAACACTTCAAGAGGTTATTGTTCACACAGATCATCCTCAAGTTGATTTGGTTCCCGCTGACACCTGGCTTGAACGGGTAGAGGTCACCGGCGTCCTTTCTTCAGACCGCTATTCTCATGAAAAGCTAAAAAAAATCCTCGCCCCTCTCAAGTATGATATCGCAATCATCGATACCCCCCCCTCTTTGTGTTGGTTAACAGAATCGGCGCTCATCGCTTGCGACTATGCCCTTGTTTGCGCAACGCCTGAGTTTTATAGCATTAAAGGATTGCAACGCCTTTCCTACTTTATGCACTACATTTCTGAACGTCATCCCTTCACCCTTCTAGGTGTTGCCCTCTCATTTTGGAATGCTCGTGGTCGTAACAATGAAGATTTTTTAAATGTAGTTGAAGATACTTTCCCGAAAAAAGTCTTGCAGACAAAAATTCGAAGAGATATCGCTGTTTCAGAGGCCTCAATTCATGGAAAACCTGTCTTCGAGACCTGTCCGAAAAGTCGAGCCGCCGAAGATTACCTTGGATTGACAGAAGAGTTATTAAATAAAATGAATGTTTATGAAACGATGGAGTCACCATGTCTAAGCTCAACACCCTTTTAATGGGGCGTTTTCGAAATCAACCAAAAAAAGAAAAAATGAATGAGCTGGTTGAACGCTCTAATGAAAGTAGTGTTGGAACCTTTGCTGGCGCCTTTCAAGTCACCCCGATTAGTGATAAAGAAAAAGAGTCTCTTCAAAATCTTTTAGAACAATATCAAACCGATGAAACAGACGTTGCAAAAGATCTCAGCTCCCTTTCCTCTATCACCTCCGAAGTGAAAGCCATTGGAAATCAAGCTGTCATTCTCCATGGAGAAAGGATAAAAAAAGCGCAGATCATCTTAAAGAAATACCGCGATGGTGCATTTAGTAATTGGCTCCTAAAAACCTACGGAAACAGGCAAACTCCTTACAACTTTATGCAATACTATGAGCTCTACCACTCTCTGCCGAAAAAATTACAAGGGATTGTCGATGAAATGCCAAGACAGGCGATCTACAGCCTTTCTAGTCGCTCTATTCCTCATGAAAAAAAAGAAGCTTTCGTAGAGGAATACCAAGGAGAGACAAAAGCTCAGCTCCTCGAAAAACTTCGAGTTGCCTACCCCCTTGCAAAAAAAGATAAAAGAAGCCCAAACAAAGCTAAAGGGGTTCTTGAAAATCTTCGAAAAGCAATTCGTGGAATGAAAGATGATCGATTCGCTCCTAGTGATGACGAAATAGCGGAAATCAATAAGCTCGCTCGTGAGCTAACAAAGCTATTATGAGCCTTGTTTACGAAACACCCCTTACAACGAGATACGCCTCCTCTGAAATGAAAGAGGTGTTTTCTTCTGCCTTCAAATATCGCACCTGGAGAAAGCTTTGGGTTGCTTTAGCGCAAGGGCAAATGGAACTTGGCCTCTCCATTTCAAAAACACAAGTCGATGAAATGGAAGGGGCGATCAACACCATCGATTTTGATCTAGCTCGAAAGTATGAAAGAGAAACCCGTCACGAAGTGATGGCTCATATCCACACCTTTGGAGATGCATGTCCGAGTGCGCGAGGAATCATTCATATGGGAGCCACCTCCTCCTTTGTCATGGATAATGGAGACTTAATCGCTCTCCAAAAAGGGCTTCAGATCATCAAAGGAAAGCTCATTTTACTTATCGAAAAACTCCATCACCTCGCATTAAAAGAGGCTGAAACCCCTTGCCTTGGCTACACCCACTTCCAACCTGCTCAAGCAACAACCTTTGGCAAACGAACCTCTTTGTGGCTCCAAGACTTTCTCACCGACTTTAAAGATCTTCTCTATCTTACAGAAGATTTTCCCTTCCTAGGATGCAAAGGAGCCATTGGAACAGAGAGCTCTTTCCTCACCCTTTTTGAAGGGGACCATAAAAAAGTGATCGCTCTCGATGATAAAGTAACAAAAAAAATGGGTTTTAACCGTTCCTACTCGATTTGCAGTCAAACGTTTCCAAGAAAACAAGAGCAACGAGTCCTCTCCCTTTTGGCAAGTATTGGCGCTAGTGCCCATAAATGTGCAACAGATCTCCGCCTCCTTTCCCACTTAGGAGAGGCCGAAGAACCCTTTGGGAAAAATCAAGTCGGTTCTACAGCAATGCCTTATAAGAGAAATCCCATTTTTTCTGAACGGGTGTGCGGTCTTTCCCGCTTTGTCATCAATCTATGGCATAATGGGGCTGACAATGCCTCATTGCAGTGGCTAGAGCGATCCCTTGATGATTCTTCCAATCGACGGATCACGATCCCTGAGGCTTTCCTAGCCACCGACAGCGTTGTCAACCTGCTTTACACCATTATCGATGGCCTTAAAATGTTCCCTAAAGTAATGGAAATCCATCTCCAAGAACACCTCCCTTATATCTCTATAGAAACGATCTTAGCCGCAGCTGTCCTCAAAGGAGGAGATCGACAAAAGGTCCATGAAACCTTAAGAAAACTCACATTTGAAGCTGCTCAAACAAAGAAAGAAACAGGGAAAGCCCCAGAGCTTCTCAAACCTCTCCTTGAATCTGTCAATCTATCTGAAAATGAGATGAGCGATCTTCTTCAAATAAAAAAACTCACGGGAAGGAGTCAGCAGCAAGTCCTTGAGTTTTTAAAGCTCGAAGTGGCTCCTCTGTTAGAAACCCACCTTGACCTAGACACCCTTATCCCAAGTGTAGAGTTTTGAGTTTTCCTACCATTATTTCCTTTTACACTCCCAATACCGGCTATGAAAAAGAAATCGAAGGACTGATTCAATCGTGCCAAAAATTCAATCTCCCTTATTCGATCGATCCCATTCCAAACTTTGGAACCTGGGAAAAAAACTGCTGCTTTAAACCCAAGTACATTTTAAAAAAGCTCTTGGATCTTAAACGTCCCATCCTGTGGCTTGACGCCGATGCGATCGTGGTACAAAGACCCACCCTTTTTGAAACATTAGAAAGTGATGTTGCCCTTAGAGTTGTCGAAAATGTCCCGAATGACCACCCCTCAAAGATGATCTCAGGAACCCTCTTTTTCAACCACACCCCTGCAGCGATCGAGGTTCTAGAAGAGTGGGATAGAGAAACTGAAGCCCTTTTCAAACAAGATCCCCATCTGTGGGACCAAGTCTCTCTGCGCAACGTTCTTCTCCGCTCCTCAGCTAAAATCACCTCCCTCGATCAACGCTACTATCAGGTTTACAACAAAATCGATCATGAAAAGACCCTTAAAAAAGCGATCATTATCCATTTTCAGGCCTCTCGGACACTCAAAAAAACTCTTAACAAAGAAGTCGTTCCTTTCTGGGATGAAGAGGCTTTTATCTCTAATAAAAAATCTTTTCTTTAAACTTGAAATTATCTTTGAATACCTTTACCATTCTGTCATAATTTTAAGGAATTGAATGAAAAACGCAATAGTATCCTCGGCACTCGCCCTTGGAATCTACAATAAGTACCAAATCTCTCGCACCTACCTTGTTGGACAACAAGAACAAAAAATCCTCATGACCCTAACCTTCATGGGATCTGTCTCATTTTATGCCAACGTGCTTCAACCCAACCTGACCCATCTCTTTGGTGAGCCCTTTGCGAAAAAGGTGTATAAATTCCACTACCTCTCCTATGGAGCTCTTCCTACTCTTCACTATGCAACATCGAAAATGGAAAATAGTCAACATGAGACAACTAAAAAAGTACTAAATTTCACTTACGTCCATATTGATGACATCCTCTTAACGACAAATGCTATCGTTTGTCTAATGGCTGCAAGGAAAGGGTTTAATCGAATAGGAAACCTTGCTCAAATCTCTTTATCTGCACTAGCAGTATTGGATCAAGGTCTCTTTGGAATGACCCCCTGTGAAAACAGCGGCCCCTCTTTCAAAATCTTTAATAAAAAAGTGGTGAGACTCTACAGATCCACTTTTAAAGAAAGCTGGAAATACCTTTCTATTCCAATCTCTTTTTTCTACCAAGGGATCATCGGAAAAATCACAGCTATCTTCATCTTAGCATTTAATTATACTCCTAAAGAACAGAAGGCAAAGCTGATTTCTCCAGAGATAAAAGAAATTTATGAGGAAATTATAAAGATTCAAGAGAAAACATTCGGGCCCCGCCCAAATTATGAGAGGATCGAAGGGGAAAATCTTCCACAGTCGCAATTTTGGGGTCAGACATTTAAGCAGTTGAGTAATCGTCGTCAGAACCTTAATTTTGATGCTGTAAGTGATATGTTCGTAGCCCTTTCTCTTCCTGGGGAAAAACTTTTAACCCCCCTTTCTACAAAGGATTACTTTCCCGATAAAGAGCTTGAATCTCTTCAAAGTAAAGTTGCAGAGAAGATCAACGAAAATCCCTCTTTACAGTCGGAGGATAAAGAATTTTACCTTTCTTGCTTAAAAGAAAATGGACTCTTCCATAAAGTTTCCTATGCAGCTAAAACAGAAGCATTAAGTGAAACGCTTACCCTCTATTACAAAAATATCATTGGCCACGCCCTCAATCACTGGGAAGAGGTTAAGGAGCTAATCGATGCTCACAAAGATGGGTTTCTTTGTGACCCTGCAATCGCAACAGAAATGGGAAAAATCTCTCTTAAAATTAGTTTGTCTTTGAACAATGAGAGGCACATAGAAGGAACAGATTTAGAACTAGAAGCTCACCTTTTGTCTTTTCTTCAAACAGAAAGAGATTATCTTTTCGATAGAACCCTTCAGATGTGCTCAGAGAATTTTAAGGATAGGGTTAAAGCAACACCGAGTTATAGAAGGTCACAACTACGTGGAAAAACTCAAGAGATCGACAAATTTTTTCCCATCGTTGATTTTTATACCCAAAATAGACATGGAAAGAACCTCTTAACTGTAGCGTTAGGAGATCTTCTTCATCCTAGCGATCTAGAAACTGCAAGGGCAGATGTAGAGTCACTTGTGGCTAGTTCTGGTCTTAACCTAGAAGCCCTTTTAGAACCTGCAGAATATATTGCGCGTTTAGTAGCTCCTATCTTTGATCTTCAGTTTAGACATGCTTGGTTTTTAGATATGATAACAGCTCTTTCTGATTTCAATGATGATCGTTTAAACGCTTTGGATGTTTTTAAGTATTTCTATGCTGAGGACTTTAACAAGTTGAATAACGCTCTAGGTCCTATTTTCGAACTTGACAACCAGTTAAAAGATCTTCAAAAAAAGATTCGAAATGGAACAGCAGTACAAAAAGATCGAGACGATTATACCAGGCAAGCTGCCGCATATAAACATGCGGTCACCCCACTTCTTATTGAGCTTCTTCCTCTCACCCTTCATCGGTTAAGGTTTATCAAACAGGTGGAGAGTTACCAAATAGCTGCCCAAATTCAGCAAGCACAAAATTATCCCCGCTTTTGATCTTCTTTCTCTCTTTTCCTGTGAAGGTTTTTTGAATAAGCCCTTTTTCAGTGCAAAGGGTGGCGATGGTGTGTCCCTTTCGCTTCAATGGGTGGCGAAGAATGCGCGCTCCAGAAGGGGTATAGGGCTCTTTCGATGCGATAAGATAGGAATACTTTTCATCTTCATATCCAAGAGATCCTTCTTTAAGAAAGCGATGGAGAGAGGTGCGTGGAAGGCGTGTTGAAAAATGACACCAATCACCTCCCACCATTGGACATTTATTGTGATGGGGACATGGGGCATGAAGAGACATTCGAAGATTTAATAGAGCTGTTCGAATCCTTCTGATTCTTTCAAATCCTTCAGGGGTTCCCGGTTCAACGATGACAAGGTAGTTATGGGTGAGTGTGTGGGCTCTTTTAATCACCTCTTCTAAATACTTTTCGGGAATTTCATTTAAAGAATACGAAAAAAGGATCAGATCAGCCGACTCTTTAAGATCTAAGAAGCTTTGAGTCTTCCAGGTAGTGACAAATGGGGATTCTGGAGACATTTTTTTTCCTAGCTTTACAAACTCATGGTCTTGCTCAATCAATGTAAGTGAAGAGATTGGTTGATCTAGTAGCGCCCAAATCGATGTACCAGGTCCTGCTCCACAATCGATGATTGTGGGGGGAAGAGAAATTTCAGAGAAAACCCTTTTTAAAACAGCACAAGTTGCTGGAAGGCGAGTTGCTAAATAGGCAATTCTGTGGAGCTCTGTTTCGTGAGCTTTTTTTGAGCGGTACCGATCTGAAAGGTCAAAAAATGCCTTTTTAAGCTCCTTTGGGGAATAAGAAGTGCAAAGAGACTCAATTGCATCTTCTAAATTCATTCGACTTTAACCCTGAGGAGAAGGGCCGCCGCTATCAGGGAAGAAAGACCAGAAAACACAAAAGGGATAAGAGAGTGGGCATGAAGAAAAAGTCCTCCTAAGATAGAAGAGAGCATCATGGTAAGAGAAAGCATCGATTGACTTAGGCCCAGAACCTTCCCTTGCATGTGAGAAGGGGCTGCATCAGAAATAGCGCTGGTACACATCGGCCAAATAAGTCCTGAGATGATCGTGCATCCCCCTAAAATCAAGAGAAACCCTTTTAAAAAGTTGGGATAGGGAACAAAAACTACTAAAGCAGAGAAAATGACAAAAGAGGTAAGGAGAACCACTTTAGGGGGAATCAAGTGGTAAAAGAGGCGGTGAAGAATCCCTGTTCCAAAAATCCAACAGACGCCAAGTAAAGCGCAAACATCTCCAATGCGGGAGTTACTCAAATGAAAATTTTCAACCAAAAAGGCCGGAACGAAAAGAAAAACAATATTCCAAGAAAAAAGGTAAAAGAAATAGATCACATAAAGACGTTTAATCGATTTTGTCTTCAACGCTATTTGAATATTGTGAAGCCCCTTAATAAAATCAAATGGCTTTGTTGAAGGGTTTTCTAATGTTTCACCAAAAGCAAACAAGATGAAAAAAACATTGATCAACCCTAATACCGCTCCGATAAACATTGGAAAGGCTGAATTAAAGGTTGGATAAACAGTGGGATCTGAAAGTTTTCCTCCAATAAATGGCCCTAAAATGAATGTCAAGCCAGCAATAGCAGAGCCGTAACTGTAATAACGGACCTTCTTTTTGGGACTTGGGCTTAAATCAGAAAGGGAAGAAAGACAAATCGAAAGATTCCCGGCCCCTATCCCCATAATTAACCGTGCAAAGAAAACTAAAAAGAGAGAGTGTTGATGAATTCCGATGGCGCTAAGGGCATATCCTAAAAACGTTAAGAATGTCGTCGCAATCAGCGCCTTTTTTCTCCCATAATGGTCTGCATATTCACCAAAAATAGGGGCAAAAATAAATTGCATCAGAGGAAAAACTCCCAAGAAAAATCCGAGCATCGTCGTTTTAAATGCAAGGGAAGCGTCGCCGCTGATTAGTTTTTTTGATGGATCTAAAAAAAGGGGAGCAAAGATTGGAAAGACAATGGTTGCCCCTAAATTATCGACAGCAAATGTAAAGAAGATAGAAAAAAGAGAGGTTTTTTGTTTGACGATTTCTTTATCCATCAAGAGACCAATTGATTGGTGTTTTCCCCCATTTCTCAAGAAGGGCATTTGTTTTAGAAAAGTGGCGACATCCAAAAAACTGCGTTGCAGAATATGGAGATGGGTGAGCTGCCGTTAAAATTGCATGGGGGTGACTCATTGTATTCAAAATATTTTCGCACTTATCTTTTGCTGATCTTCCCCATAAAATAAAAACCATCGGATCTTTCCTTTCACATAGCTTTCGAATGACGGCATCTGTAAATCTCTCCCACCCTTTTCCAAAGTGAGACTTAGGTTCTCCCTTGCGAACGGTAAGCGTTGCATTCAACATGAGCACCCCTTGCTTTGCCCAATTAACTAAAGAGCCATGGCTTGCAGGAGGAATCCCTAGGTCTACCTCCATTTCTTTATAGATATTTCTTAAAGATGGGGGAAGGGAAATCTCTCTTTTCACACTAAAACAAAGACCTTGAGCTTGATTCGGTCCGTGATAGGGGTCTTGCCCCATCAAAACAACTTTAACGTTTTGATAAGGGGTCATTCGAAATGCATTGAAAACCTCTTCCTCTGGAGGAAAAAAAGTTTTTCCTGCCCTTTTCTCCTCATCTAAAAACTTTTTGAGTTCTAGAATGTAAGGCTTTTGTATCTCTTCTTTGAGGGCTTCATGCCAACTCTTTTCAATCATCATAGACAACAGGTTACCATGAAGAAAAGTTTTATCACAACATTGACACAAACAGAGAAACCACGTACCATCTTGCCCTCTATCTGGGTGTAGCGCAGCTTGGCCAGCGCACTTGCATGGGGTGCAAGGGGTCGGAGGTTCGAATCCTCTCACCCAGATTTCTTTTGTGGAAAAAGGTGTTGATAAGCTGTCGATTGATTGATGATAAGTTGTCGATAACCTCTTTTTCACAGAAAACTTGTCCACTTCTTCTTTTTATTAACACTTTATCGACACCCCTATCTGTCTATAAAAAACGGGGGTTATCAACAAATCCACAGCGGAAGAAGATGAAGAAAAATACCTAAATAGATTATTCTTTTTCTCTTTGAGGGTGTTTAAAAATTGCTTTGGGCATTGGAGAATGAGATTTTTTCCTAAGAAATCTGTTTGGAGACCGGAGTAAACTTTGAAAAGATTGCGGAGATTGAAAACAGGTTTCATAGGGGAAAAGATCTTTTCCGTTAATGCTCGAATGAATTTTTAAACACCCCCCTACAAAGGAGTGTTAAATGTCCGTTTCTTTTCCAGAGTATTTTTTTGACCTTCAGAATTTTCCTCATAAAGAATTTTTCCTTTTAGAGGAACCTGTTTGGGAAACACTGAAACATTTAAAAGAAAGTTTAGAAAAAAGCTGTCTTGGAGAGATCATGTGTGATATTCCAAATGGAGTGACTTTGGTAAATAAAGAGTCGATCACAATCGGGAAAGGGACTAGGATTGAACCTGGAGCATATATCGAGGGGCCATGCTTAATTGGGGAAAATTGTGAGATAAGGCATGGAGCTTACCTTCGTCCTTTCGTTTTAATGGGGAACCATTGCGTTGTTGGGCACAGCTCAGAAGTGAAACACGCAATCTTTTTAAACGGAGCTCAAGCCCCCCACTTTAATTATGTGGGAGATTCGATTTTAGGAAATCATGTCAACCTTGGAGCTGGGGTCATTTGCGCGAATTTTCGCCTTGATCATGGAGAGGTCTGTGTTGATGTTGAAGGAGATCGCTTAAAGACTGGAATGCGAAAATTTGGGGCTATTTTAGGAGATGGATCTCAAATTGGTTGTAACTCCGTGTTAAATCCCGGGGTTCTCCTTAAAAAGAGAACTTTTTCAAGAGCGTGCAGCTCGATTCAAAAATCAAACATAAGGAAGAACAGAAATGTTAACTGCTCTGAAAACCTCTTGTCTTAGCCCTTTGAAGAGAAAATTCGAAGATTTCTTAGAAAGAAATATTTTTCGTTTGGGGGATCAAAATAAGCTTCGTGATGCTTGCGAGTATGCTTTGCTAAATGGTGGGAAGCGTGTTCGCCCATTGATTGTTATGATGGTTGCTGAAGCTGTTGGGAATGGTCTTGATGTACTAGAGGCTAGCCTTTCTGTGGAATATTTTCATACCGCATCTCTTATTGCAGACGATCTTCCTTGTATGGATAACGATGATTTTCGAAGAAGTAAACCCGCCTTACATAAAATTCATGGAGAAACTGTTGCCCTTTTGGCTAGTTATGCGTTGATTTCTGCTGGCTATGAAAAGATTTTTCAATCGGTGCAAGTCTTATCTAGGCAAAAATCTCCTTTTTGCGAACACTCAAATGAGGCGTGTGTCATAGCTCTAGATGCAGCAACTAGATGCGCTGGAATCTCTGGTGCTGTTGGAGGTCAGTTTAAGGACCTATTTCCAGAAAACCACTCTCTTGAAGATATTCTCGATGTTATCTACAAAAAAACGGTGACCCTTTTTGAGATTGCTTTTGTCTTCGGCTGGATTTTTGGTGGAGGGAAACTCTCTGAAGTTGAAAAGATGCGAGAGGTTGCTTACCACTTTGGGATGGCATTCCAAATTTGGGATGATTTAAAAGATGTTGATCAAGATTTGAACCTTTCCCCCAATATTGCGATTGCTTTAGGAGAAGATGAGGCTCGCCAGAGGTTAGGAATAGAGATTGAAACATTTACCGTTAAAATGAAAAAACTCGGGATGTGGACTCCCGAGTTTGAGCAGGCTACTAGCTTATTCAGCGATAGCTAGTTCTTTTTCTTTTCCGTTCACCTTTTCTAGGATAAGGCGTTCGATTTCATCGGCGAGAGAAGGGGTGTTTTTAAGATCTTCTCGCGTTGCCTCTTTTCCTTGACCTAAACGTTTATCTCCAAAGCTGTACCACGTCCCTTTCTTATCGATAATGCCATACTCTACTCCGAGATCGATTAAAGATCCCATTTTAGAGATCCCTTCGTTAAAAAGAATATCAAACTCGGCAACTCTGAAAGGGGGAGCCATTTTATTTTTTACAACTTTGACCTTTACCCGATTCCCAATATCGGTATTTTCGGCTCCCTTAATACCGGCAATCCTCCGAATGTCCATCCGAATTGAGGAGTAGAATTTTAATGCTCTTCCTCCAGACGTTGTTTCGGGATTTCCAAACATAACTCCCACTTTTTCTCGGATTTGATTGATGAAGATGGCGCATGTATTACTTTTTGCAAGTGTTGAGGTAAGTTTACGAAGAGCTTGTGACATAAGACGCGCTTGAAGACCAACATGAGTGTCTCCAATTTCCCCTTCTAGTTCCGATTTAGGAACAAGAGCTGCAACAGAGTCTATGACAATGACATCAACTGCGTTGGAGCGTGCAAGCATTTCTGCAATGTTGAGAGCATCTTCACCACAATCTGGTTGAGAAATCATAAGGTCTTTAAGGTTTACCCCAATTTTAGCTGCATATGCAGGATCTAAGGCATGCTCAGCATCGATATAAGCTGCAATTCCACCTTCTTTCTGGCAATTTGCAACAATATGGGTTGCAAGTGTTGATTTTCCAGAAGACTCTGGTCCATAAATTTCAACGACACGACCGCGAGGAACACCACCGATTCCGAGAGCTAAATCAAGAGAAATTGCCCCTGTTTTAATGGTTTTCACAGCTCGATTTGCTGAGTGATCACCGAGAGACATAATAGCACCTGCTCCAAACTGTTTTTCAATGTGAGACATGGCAAGTTCTAAAGCTTTTTTCTTTGCAGCGTTGTTTTGATCTGTCATAGTAAGACCCCTATATTTGGTATTTATATCTCAATATACACAGTTTTGTGATTAGAATCATGGTTAAAATTTCTCCAACATGGTAAGAAAAAGGGATGACCTATTTAGCAGGAGACATCGGCGGCACAAAAACTCATTTGGCCCTTTATCAAGAGAAAAAAGGGAAGATGGAGTCTATTAAAGAACAAAAATTTCCAAGTCAGAAATATCCCAATCTTCGAACAATTGTGAAAGAGTTCCTAAAAGGGGTGGATATAAAGATTTCTAAAGGATGTTTTGGAATTGCAGGGCCGGTAAAAAAAGGAAAAAGTCATGCAACGAATCTCCCTTGGCTTGTCGATGCTGATGTTCTTCAAAAAGAACTCTCCATCGATAAGGTCTCTTTGATCAACGATCTTGAAGCTAATGCTTACGGTCTCAACATGCTTAAAGGTGATGAGCTTTTCACTCTCAATCCAGGAGATCCTAATGCAGAGGGAAATCAAGCAATGGTTTCTGCTGGAACCGGTCTTGGAGAAGCGGGAATTTTTTTTGATGGGGAAAGGCATATCCCTTTTGCTTGCGAAGGGGGGCATGCCGATTTTGCTCCAAGGAGTGAAATTGAAGATGAGCTTTTGCGCTATCTAAGAAAGAAGTTCAAACATGTTTCCTATGAACGCATTCTTTCTGGTCCTGGGATTTACAACGTATACCAGTTTATTGTGGAGACAAAAAAAGAGAGTGAAAGAGAAGAGGTTTTTCATGAAATTACCTCCGGAGATTCTCCCCGCCTTATTTCAGAAAAAGGGTTAAACGGAACTTCGAAAGCTTGTGAAAAGACGTTAGAGCTTTTCGCTTCGATTTATGGCTCCGAAGCTGGAAATGTGGCTTTAAAGATGTTTGCTCTAGGTGGGGTTTACATTGGTGGTGGGATTGCTCCTAAGATTATAAGGGTGTTAAAGGAGGGAGACTTTTTTAGATCTTTTACAGAAAAAGGAAGGTTTTCAAAACTTTTAGAAGGGATTCCAATTCGAGTCGTTTTGAATGATAAAACAGCCCTTCTTGGTTCTATTTATTATGCTAAACATCTTACCTAGGGCGTGTCATCAATTAAAACAAGCTGAAAGAGATTTTCCATAGGAAAAGGGCTTTGTTGCGTAAATAGCCACGGATACGGTTTTTCTTGAGCTTGGGAAGCTAATTCTGTAAATTTTTTGTTTTGCACAACTAAAAATTGCAGAGGTAGCGATGACTAAGCCTAGAAAAAAATAC
>JAGROK010000038.1 GCA_020440285.1 Chlamydiia bacterium
GTATTTTTTTCTAGGCTTAGTCATCGCTACCTCTGCAATTTTTAGTTGTGCAAAACAAAAAATTTACAGAATTAGCTTCCCAAGCTCAAGAAAAACCGTATCCGTGGCTATTTACGCAACAAAGCCAGGGTAGGGCTAATAACAATTGATATATTGCTTAAAGTCATTTGACTTGTTGGTGCCTTGACGACATCCTTAAAGAGTTCTACAAGCTTTTGAAGTCTTAGAAAATCGCGTTCGCTCAAGTTTTCTTTGAGATAGTTAGCAATGGCTGCATGATCCATATGATCAATATTCTTAGCAAGGTAGTCAACTTGTGTGGGGGATAAAATGGGCGCTTCTCTTAAATGCTTTTTTAGAAGATCGACTTTGTCATGTACAGAGTAAGTTGGATTATTTAATGCATCGAAAAGAGCGTTATCATCAAGAGCGCTTAGCGTATTGACATTGTTTCTATTACCTGCTAGTCGAATTACCCCTTCAACATGAGCTTCGTTTCGGATGTGGGAGGCGAGTAAAATTGTCTTTCTAAATGCATTTGAATTGGATCTAGGTGCTGAAATATTAATATTATCGGGTGTCCCATGAAAGGGGGGGGTATTAACTCTCGCTGCCATTGTAAACTCCTTTTTTTTAATTAATTTTATTAAGATGTATAATTATTATACTACAATGATAGTATATATTCAATTTTATTTTTAAAATATAACTTATTGTTTATAAGGAGCTTGTGTATTTTGCAGTGCTTTAGGCAGGGAAATCGATGATCTTTTCAGCGACAGAGTCGTAGAAAAGGCGCCCCTTTTCGGTAAGGGTGGCCCTCTCCCCTTGAAGCTTAATCCACCCCTCCTCTTGGAGGGGGGAGAGGCGCTCAAGCGTTTTTGGAGGGAGGTTTTTTAGAGAGATCCCTTCATGGAGGCGAAGGGCAATAGCGACCTTTTCATGGAGACTTGCGGGATAGGGGAGCTTTTCTTCAAAGTCGACGGGAAGCTTTTTTTCTGAAAGGGTTTTGATGTATTTGCTTAAGCTGCATACATTTCGAAACCGTTTCCCCTCCCAGTAACTAAAGGCTGAGGGGCCAAGGCCTAGGAATTCCCTTCCTTTCCAGTACCCGGTGTTATGGATGGAGATCTGCCCATCTCTTGCAAAAGCAGAGATTTCGTACCGCTTTAGCCCCCCTTCTTCAAACCGTTTGCAGGCATAATTCAGCATGGCAAGTCCCGTTTCTTCATCGGGGAGATGAGGGAGGATTTCTTTTTCCCTTTTCTTAAATGGAGTGTGGGGTTCGATGGTGAGATTATAAAGAGAGAGGTGGGTGATGGGAAGGGAGAGGGCTTTTTCAACAGTCTCTTTCCAGATCTCAAGGGTTTGATGGGGGAGTTCGTACATGAGATCGATGGTGATGTTATCAATACCCCCTTTTTTTGCGATGTTAACACCCTCGATTGCTTGGTTTGCTGTATGCTCTCTTCCAAGATGTTTGAGGAGGGTATTATCTAAGGTTTGAACTCCAATGCTTATCCGGTTAACGCCAAGGGCACGGAGGGTTTTCATCAACTCGGGGGTGATTTCTTCGGGGTTGGTTTCAACAGTGATTTCGGGAGCTGACACCCTTTTTAAAATCTCTTTGATCCCTTGAATGCAAAGGGTGGGGGTTCCCCCTCCGAAATAAAGAGAGGCAATCTCTCTTCCTTCGAATTGGGGAGCGCGGAGGGTCCACTCTTCAAGGAGAGCATCAATAAAAGGGGTAGGATCGCGATTCGGGACGACATAAAAGTGGCAGTAGGGACACTTTTTTCTGCAAAAGGGGAAGTGAAAATAAAGAGAGGCTACCATGAATCAGCGTCGGGATCCTCGAGGATTCCGCGGCGCCACCTGTTTCTATCGCTGAAGGGGTCTTCATCATCATCATCATCTGAGATTGTTGTTGCTCCTTCCTCATCATCGAGAAGACTCCCTCCCTCTGTTTCAAAGGTCGTAGGAGATTCACTTTCAAGGCCACTTTCAGTCATTCCACTGCCACCGCCACCACCTCCCTCTTCGAGGTCGACGCCAGGGAGGGTATGAGGCTCTTGATAGCCAGCCCTTTGTTGAGCATTCCTCTTAGGGACCGAATACTCCTCAGCATCTCCACTCTCTTTAAGGGATTGGAGGCGAGCCTTTTCTTCTTCAACCCGACCTTTTAGGAGTTCGATTTCACCCTTATGCTTTTCAATATCCTTCTTAGGGACAAGACCCAAATTAAGCCACTGCTCAAGATCTTGAAGCTCTAATTCTAACTTTTTCAGCCTTTCACTCTTCATTACCACAGCACTATATCTCACCGCTTAATATTTTCAAAGTACCTTTTTCTTAAGCATTAGCTCCTTTTTTTGAAAGGAAAAATTTTTCTGTTTGAGACTTTCTCTCTGTTTGCTATATGGAGGGAGAGGGTGTTGAATAATTGCTTTGGGCATTGGGGAAGGAGATTTTTTCCATTAATGCTCGAATGAATTATTAAACACCCTCCAAGAGGGGGGAGAGTATGGACCAGCGCGCAGATTATGCAAATCTATCTAACTTAAGTTATATCGAAAAGCTTTACGCTCAATATTTGGAAAATCCTGAAAGTGTTGAGACAAGTTGGCAACACTTCTTTGAAGGGATGGCCCTTGGCTCTGCCCTTAAAGGACCTGTGGCAGCTAAGGGGGAAGGAAGTCCCGATCTCCGTATTTTTCAGCTCATTGAAGCCTACCGCCTCTATGGTCATAAAGGTGCGCAGACAAGTCCCATTGAGACAACTCCTAAAAAACCTGAAGAGATCGAGGAGCTAAAACTTGAAAACCTTGGCTTTACCAAAGAAGAGCTCGAGCGCTCTTTTCCAACATGTGGTTTTCTAAAAGAAGAGACCGCCCCCTTAAAAGTGATTGTTGAAGCCCTTCAAAAGACCTACTGCAAAACCGTTGGATTTGAGTACATGGGGATGCAAACAAAAGAGATGGAAAGGTTTTTGCAAGAAAAGATCGAACCCTTCTTCCCTTTTCCCTTCTCGAAAGAGGAAAAAATGGAAATCCTCCAAAACCTGAATCGCTCAGAGATTTTAGAGTCATTCATCCATATGAAATACCCAGGACAGAAACGGTTTTCAGTCGAAGGGGGAGAAACAGTCATTCCGATCCTTATGGAGATCATCCACCATGGCGCCGAAAATGGAGTCGAGCACATTGTTTTAGGGATGGCCCATAGGGGACGGTTAAACGTTTTAACCAATGTCCTTGGAAAATCTTATTCCGATCTATTCCACGAATTTGAAAAAACCTACGTTCCCGACACCTTTCAAGGATCGGGAGATGTGAAATACCACAAAGGATACTCCTCCGATATCAAAACAAGAAATGGAAAAAGCATTCACGTTGCCCTTTGCGCGAATCCAAGTCATCTTGAAGCGGTCGATCCCGTTGTAGAAGGAAAAACTCGGGCCAAGCAAGAGATGCTCTACAAAGGAAATACAGATCGGATCGTCCCTGTTTTAATCCACGGAGACGCCTCCATTGCAGGGCAAGGGGTTGTCTATGAAACGATGCAACTTTCTAAACTCACAGGATATCGAACAGGGGGAACGCTCCACGTTGTGATTAACAACCAGGTGGGGTTCACCGCTAGTCCAAAAGAATCAAAATCAACCCCTTATTGCACAGACATTGCCAAATCCTTTGGCGCCCCCGTTTTCCATGTTAATGCTGAAGATCCTGAAAGGTGCGTTGCTGCCACTAAACTCGCCGTTGAAATCAGACAACGATTTGGATGCGATGTTTTTATCGAGCTAAACTGCCACAGAAAATATGGGCACAACGAAGGGGACGAGCCTGCTTTTACCCAACCAAATGTCTATAAGCTCATCAAACAAAAAACCATCATCCGCAACCTTTATCGCGACGCTTTAATTCAAGAAGGGAGTCTCTCAAAAGAAGAGGGGGAGCGCTTAGAAAAAAGCTTTAAGGATAGCCTTGAAGAGGCCCTTAAAGTGACCCAAGAAGAGCTTAAAGAGAAAAAAAGTGGCTCTTTCCAAGAAAAAACCTCTCTCCTTAAGCCAGTAAAAACAGCCGTTTCTTTAGAAAGGCTCATCAAGCTCACAGACAAATTCACCACCATCCCTTCCGATTTCAAGATCCATCCCAAGATAAGGCGCCTTTTAGACGACCGGAAAAAGATGATCTCTGGAGATCCTAACGCCCCTGCTGTCGACTGGGGAATGGCTGAACATCTAGCCTTTGCCTCCTTATTAACAGAAGGGGTTCACGTCAGACTTTCAGGGCAAGACTCAGGACGAGGGACCTTTTCCCATCGCCACGCTGCCCTTACCGATCAAGAATCAGCCAAGCGGTACTACCCCCTTTCCCACCTCAGTCAAGACCAAGCCCCCTTTGATGTTTATAACTCACCCCTTTCAGAATATGCTGTGATGGGCTACGAGTATGGATATAGTCTCGCCTACAAAAAAGGGCTCACCCTCTGGGAAGGGCAATTTGGAGACTTTGCCAATGGAGCCCAAATCATCATCGATCAATTTATCGTATCGGCAGAGCAAAAATGGAACCATTACTCTCCACTCACCCTCCTCCTTCCCCATGGATATGAAGGGCAAGGACCCGAACACTCCTCAGCTCGAATCGAACGGTTTTTGCAACTCGCAGGAAATGAGAGTCTCTACATCATCAACCCATCAAATCCAGCTCAATATTTCCATGCTCTTCGACGTCAAGGGATATCAGAGCTTTTAAAACCCCTCGTGGTATTCACCCCAAAAGCTCTTCTAAGATATCCCCCCTCCCTTAGCCCTCCCAATGCTTTTGCAAATGGAACCTTTGAAGAGGTGATCGATGACCCCAAAGGCTCTCCCAAAGCCAAACGTCTCCTTTTCTGCTCTGGAAAAGTGTACTACGATCTCATCGAAAGAAATCAAAAAGAAGAGATTGCGATCATCAGGATCGAACAGCTCTACCCCCTCCATGAAGAAAAAATCAGAGCTATTTTCCAAAAATACAAAGAGGTTTCAGAATGCTTTTGGGTGCAAGAAGAGCCTCAAAACCAAGGGGCCTATTCCTACATCGCCCCCCTTCTTCAAAAGCTCCTTCCCGAAAAAGTCTCATTAAGGTATGTCGGAAGAGATAGAAGTGCATCGACGGCTGCAGGAAGCCTAGCCCTTCACCAAAAAGAGCTCGAGAAATTTCTTAAAGAGGCGATTGAATGAAAGTAGAGATTCAAGTTCCGTCAGCAGGGGAATCGGTTACCGAAGCCACCGTTGCTGTCATCCTAAAAGAAAATGGGACCCATGTCCAAAAAGAAGAAGAAATCCTCGAACTTGAAACCGACAAAGTCAATCAAGTTCTCCATGCTCCTGAAGAAGGGGTATTAAACCTCACCGTTGCAGTTGGTGACACCGTCACCCCAAACCAAGTGATCGGACATGTCGACACCGAAGGGAAAGGGAAAACAGAAAGCGCCCCTCCTCCTCAAAAAGAAGAAGCTCCACCACCCCCAAAAAATGAAGAAGGGATTCGAAAATCGCCCGAGTCTTTTGTCACCTCATTAGGGGAGACAAAAAAAGAAACCCCAAAGCCCCCTCCACCACCACCTGCTCCCATAAAAAAACCTCAAGAAGGGCAAACCCGAAAAAAAATGAGTGGTCTTCGTCGCACCATCGCTAAACGTCTTGTCGAAGTGAAAAACACCACCGCAATGCTCACCACCTTTAACGAAGTTGATATGTCAGCGGTGATGGAGATCCGCGCAAGAGAAAAAGATTCCTTCTTAAAAAAACATGACGTTAAGCTCGGCTTCATGTCCTTTTTTGTCAAAGCATGCACCGCCGCCCTTAAAGAGATCCCCGATGTCAACGCCTATATCGAAGGAGATGAAATTGTCTACAACGATGGATGTCATATCAGCATCTCCGTTTCAACCCCTAAAGGACTCATGGTTCCTGTCCTTCGAAATGCCGAAAAACTCTCCTTTGCAGGAATTGAAAAGGGGATTCAAACCTTTGCGAGTAAAGCAAGAGAGGGGAAAATCTCCATTGAAGACCTTCAAGGGGGGACCTTTACCATTACCAACGGAGGAGTCTTTGGCTCCATGCTCTCCACCCCTATCATCAACCCTCCCCAAAGTGCCATTTTGGGGATGCATAACATTGTGAAGCGGGCCGTTGTCATCGATGATAAGATCGAGATTCGTCCCATGATGTACCTTGCCCTAAGTTATGACCACCGAATCATCGATGGAAAAGAGGGGGTAACCTTCCTCGTTCGAGTCAAAGAGATGCTTGAGAAACCAGAACGCCTCCTTCTAGGAGAAAGTGATGGGTGATCCCTTCGATGTCATTGTGATCGGATCAGGTCCTGGAGGATATGTCGCTGCTATTCGAGCCGCCCAACTTGGCCTTAAAACCGCCTGTGTTGAAAAAGAAAAAACCTTGGGAGGAACCTGCCTAAACGTAGGATGCATCCCCTCCAAATGTCTCCTTCAATCATCAGAAATGTATGCCCAATATCTCCACGAAGGGAAAACCCACGGAATCGAAGGAAATCCCACCCTTAACTTTCCCCAAATGATGAAGCGGAAAGAATCGGTCATTGCAGGCTTTAACACTGGCATCGGAGCCCTCTTTAAGAAAAACAAAGTGACCTCCATTACCGGAACCGCCACCTTCAAAGATCCCCATACCATTACCGTTGAGGGGAAAGAGTACTCTTCCAAAAACTTCATCATCGCCACCGGATCAGAGCCCACCCCCCTTCCCTTCCTCCCCTTCGATGAGAAAAAGGTCCTCTCCTCAACAGGAGCCCTAGCCCTTAAAGAAGTCCCTAAAAAGATGATCGTCATCGGTGCTGGAATTATTGGCGTTGAGCTCGGCTCCGTCTATAGCCGCCTGGGTACAGAGGTCCATTTCGTCGAATTTCTCGATAAAATCTGCCCCACCCTCGACAGCGCCATCTCCAAAGCCCTTCAAGAGACCCTTACCAAACAAGGGCTCACCTTCCAGCTCTCCTCCAAAGTAACCGATGCCAAAATCGACCCCTCAGGAGTGACCCTCACCATCGAAGGGGGAAAGACCCTTACCGCCGAAAAAGTCCTTGTTGCCATTGGCCGCCGCCCCTACACCCAAAACCTCGCCCTCGAAAACCTTCAAATCACCCCCGATAAGAGGGGCTTTATCCCCATCGATAACAACTTCCGAACCACCCATCCCCACATCTACGCCATCGGCGATCTTGTCGACGGCCCCATGCTCGCCCATAAAGCCTCAGAAGAAGGATACGCCGTTGCCGAACTCATCAGCGGACTCTCCCCCAAAATCGAATACATCGCCATTCCAAGCGTCGTCTACACCCACCCAGAAGTAGGAGCCGTCGGCCTTACAGAAGCCGAGGCCAAAGCCCTCAACCTCCCCATCAAAACCTCCCAATTTCCCTTCAAAGCCAACTCCCGCGCCCGCTGCAGCGGCGACGACTTTGGCTTCGTCAAACTCATCGCCGACAAAAATACCGATACCCTCCTCGGCGTCCATATCATCGCCCCCCACGCTGGCGAGCTCATTGCTGAGGCCACCCTCGCCATCCAAACCAAAACCACCGCTAAAGCCCTCGCCCACACCTGCCACGCCCATCCCACCCTCTCCGAAGCCCTCAAAGAAGCGGCCCTCGCCCTCATCTCCAAACCCATCCACCTCTAAATTCATTCAGGCATTATATAGCTGAATTAGTTTAAAATAGTAATAATTGGACAGAAGATTTTCATTGAAAATGAAGCGCGGAGAGCGAAGCTGGCTTCGTGTAAGGTAAGCAAGATCGAGCGTAAAATTTTCGGTGAAAAGA
>JAGROK010000039.1 GCA_020440285.1 Chlamydiia bacterium
GCAGGCCATTGCCTGCTTAGCTTTTTTGGTTTAGGGCGTGTCATCAATTAAAGCAGCGAAGTGTATACCGCCCATGATTCAAAACTTGGTTTTTCTCTGTGTCAGCATCTTGATCTTTAACCCTATCAGCATCGCTCCTATCTCTTGGATAGGAGGCTGCTTCGATAGGATCAAACCTCAAGCGCTGACTTTGGGAAATTCCCAAGTTTTGAACCACGAGCGGTATAATTGATGTCACGCCCTAGATCTATAACAATCTCACTTAAAGCTTTGCGGCTTGATGGAGTCTCTTTTTTTTGAACCTCTTCTGGGAGATCTTTGACTTTTCCAGCCTTGCCGATGGCAATCATCATTTCGATTGCATAATCATCTGAAAGAGCGCATACCTCTTTAGCTTTTTTATAATCAAACCCTTGCATTCCGTGAACAACAAGTCCTCGAGAGCTTCCTTCAAGTGCGAGGTTTTCCCAAGCAGCTCCAGTATCGAAGCTGTGCGTTTGGGAGGGTTTTCCACTTGATTCGAATATTGTGTGAGAAGCTACGATGACTAAAACCGCAGCATCATTTGCCCACGATTGATTAAAAGGGACGAGGAGGTCAAATAAAGAGCTCCAAGCCTTTGTTTCCCTTTTGGCGTATAGAAACCGCCAGGGCTGCGCATTATACGAAGAAGGGGCCCATCTGGCCGCTTCAAAAAGGGGGAGAAGCTCTTCATCGGTTAAAGATTCTCCAGACATTGCTCGAGGAGATCTCCTGTTTAAGATTAATGGGTGGATAGGATATTCAGGCTGTCTCATTGACATGTCTCCAAGTAATATGGTTGCACAGGTGGTGGACCCCTTTTCCGATGATAAGAGCGATGGCTGCAGCCCCGATCACATCACTTAAAAAGTGTC
Organism: Chlamydiia bacterium; assembly: GCA_020440285.1. Lineage (GTDB taxonomy): Bacteria > Chlamydiota > Chlamydiia > Chlamydiales > Simkaniaceae > Neptunichlamydia. The sequence goes on from JAGROK010000039.1 coordinate 897, forward strand.
CAAGTAAGAAAATACGGCTCAAGGAAAGGAGGGTTGCTCCGGTAAAAAAGAGGTAGCGCCCTTTAGGGAACAGAAGGGAAAGAGAGGTTGCGAGGGTAAAAGCTGCCATAGTGTGTCCTGAAGGGAAGGAGTGGAAGTGGTGGTTCCATTCAAAGCCATAGAAGCCAAATATCCCCTTTTTCAGGAAGATGTCAGGGCGAGCGCGCCCTATAAGAACTTTAAAGACTCGGACGAAGGCAACAGAGAGGCATTGAGCGGTGAAGATGACAAAAAAATGGAACGTCCACCTTGATTTTTTGAATCGAGAGATCAGATAGCCAATGAGAGGTAAAGCGAGATAAAGAGGGGGAAAGATCAGTAGCGTGCACCCCTTTGAGAAGGGGTAGAATTCCTTTGAGTGAGGAGCAATCGATGTTGTGATTGGGATATCTAAAAAGAAATAAGACAGAGTTGCCAATAGAGCTAAAAAAAAGGAATTGCGAAGATAGATCATATCCGTAGAATAAGAAATTTAAGTCATTCAAAGCAAGGGATAGGTTTAGATGAAAGTTGGAATTGTTGGATGTGGAGTCATGGGAAGTGCTATGGCTCGAATGATCAGTGAGAATCATGAGGTTACGTTATTTAGCCGAAACAAGAAAGGAGTTCAAGAGCTTGCCAAAGAAATAGGGGCTCAAGCAGCCCTCTCCATTGAAGATTTGGGAAAACAGTGCGAGGCTGTGGTCCTCGCGGTAAAGCCCAAAGATCTTGAAGAGGTTGCTGAAGACCTTGATCCTGCAATCACCAAGGGAACTCTTCTATTGAGCATTCTTGTTGGAACCCCTACCTCCCGTTTGGGGGAGTGCTTTTCTAATGCAAAGGTTTTTTCCTTGATGCCGAACCTCCCTCTCCTTTGCGGGAAAGGGTTGATTGCGATTGCTGAAACAGGAGAAGAACTCCCAGAAGAGAAGGAGAAGGTAAATCAAATTCTAAAAGGGTTAGGGACAACGTTTTGGCTAAGCGAAAAGTTGATCAATCCTTTTGCTGCACTAACAGGTTCTAACCCAGCTTTTATTTATCTTATCGTTGAAGCGATGGTTCAAGCGGGGATTACGATGGGATTTAATGCCAAACTCTCTGAAGAGCTTGTTCTCAAGACCATTGAGGGATCCATTGAGCTGCTGCAGTATACAGGGGACTCTCCTTCTGCTCTTCAGAAGGCGATTTCTTCTCCTGGTGGGACAACCATTGCGGGTTTGAATCAGCTTGAGAAAAGGGGTGTACGGTATGGGATTCTTTCAGCGATTTTGAAGACTCTTGAAAGAGGGAAAGAGATGGAGGATTAACCTGACCTTGGAGTGCGTAAGGATTGAGTATTCTTTCCTGGAATTGGTGCTTGATTTTTTCCTCTTGCTTGGGTTCAAAGATCCAATTTCGAATGATATCGGGCAAAAGGTTTTTGGCTTCAAACTTCCATCCTCTAGAATCTAGTGTCCCTGAAAAGACACCTAACCGAGCAACCGCAAAAACGATTGCAATTCCCATGAGGATAAGGGGAATTGAAGCTGGAGCGCCAATGCAAAGGGCAATAAGGGAAAAGGCGGCAAACACAAGGGCGACGATTCCTAAGATATGAGCAATTTTCTTCTTCTTAGATTGAACATGGATGTCGTCCATTAAACGAAGAGACTCTTTGATTGCATCAGGATCACCTTTACATACACCACGTAAAAGAGGAGAAACGGTGATATCAGCCTCTTTTGTCATCCATGGTCGCACCCTTCGAGCAAGCGTTTTCTTTTTGATGGCTAAACTATCGACAAGTCCCTTGTCGATAAGTAGTTGAATCTCTTCTTCACTTTTATCAGAATTGCTATCTCTAATCTCTTGGGAGATCTCCTCAATTTCATCAGCATTGAGTTGCAGATATCCTTCTTGCAAGGTGCTTAGGTTTTTAATGAGAGGAACCTGTGCAACTTCCATCAAGCGGTCTTGATATTTCTTTACGATTTCATCTACGTGGTAGGGGCGCTCTTGAAATTCTTGATCCATCTTTGTGAAAAGCTCTTTGACCTGAGAGAATCCTTCCTTGCCAAAGATATGAATGAATGACTCAGGCTTTTCCTTAATGAGTCTCACCATATCTTCGATTGCTTTAGAGCTGTGGTAGGGGGTAAAATCACTCACTAAATGGCGAAGGTTAGAGAGGATTTCAAAATCAAAGCTCTTTTCGAAGGAGTGTTGCCGATAATAAGAACCTGCATCGACTCCCCCTTCGATAATGCAGTGAGCAATCCCGACAGCGTAAGCAGGGGGAAAGAGAAAGCCGATACTCTTTGAAACCAGTCCAAAGGTCACCGCATATTTTAATATAAATCCTGTAGCGCTAAATAAATTTGCAGGAATTCCCAATAGTCGGGTAGAAGCATCAATAATCTCCTCACTGTCTCCTGTTCTTATAGATTGCTCGAGGGATAGTATGGTCCAGTAAAGGTCTCCTGGAATAGAGAGAACATTGGTAGCACTGCCGGAATAAATAGGAAGTCCTGTCAACTCATAAAGGGTTAAATCATTAGCATTCAAGAGGGTTTGACGAAACACCTTAAGCGTTTTTTTATCCTCAGCTTGGGGCTCTGATAGGGGCAAAGGTTCCAAAGCCAATGAATGATAAGTTTTATTCTGTGTAAGAGAAACAGCCATTATCTTATTGCAAATGATTACTTTTTATTAATATATTATATCATAAAATCGTTTATTATTAAATTACTGATTTTCAGTAACATAATACTTAAATTTTTAGTTGTGAATATTTAAAATTTGATATATGTTAAAGAGGTAATGAATAAAATTTTAATTGCCTTGTCCCTCTTTTTTTCTGTACCTGTTTGGTCTGAAGGCTACCAGATTAAAGATTTTTCTTACCTTTTGGGGAAATTGGATGGGATTAATGATTCTCTCCTCCAAATGCATTTTACCCTCTACCAGGGATATGTCAAAAATACAAACGCCGTTGTGGAGGCTCTTAAGGAAATAGACGATAAGACGATTGCCTATGGGGCGTTGAAGAGGCGCCTTTCGTGGGAATTTGATGGGATGGTCCTTCACGAGCTTTACTTTGAGAACTTAGGAGGAAAGGGGCTCCTCTCTCCAAAAACAGCGCTCTATAGAAAGATTGTAGAGAGTTTTGGTTCATTTGAAAAGTGGCAGCAAAATTTCTTTGCAACGGGGATGATTCGCGGCGTTGGGTGGGTGATTCTTACCCAAGATCCTATCGATGACAAGCTCTACAACATTTGGGTTGATGAGCATAATATCAACCTTCTTGCAGGGGGTAACCCCCTTCTCATCATGGATGTTTGGGAACATGCCTATCTGACCGAATATGGTCTTAACCGAGGAGGCTATATCGAAGCTTTCTACAAAAACATCGACTGGGGTGTTGTTGAAAAGCGCTTATTTTTAGCACCTTCAAAGTCGCGCTCTGGGGTTAAATAGGAATCTGCTTAACTCCGCGTTCTTTTAGCACCTGTAGGAGACTAGAGGCGTGAGCATTTAAATAGGTGTGCGTATGAAGGGAAAAGAATTGAGTGGTAAGCGCTACAAAGCATAGGAGGGCTGCAAAATATTGCACTTTTGTACGAGGAGGGCGCTGGACTGCCCACCAAGGTTCGTCATCGAATCTGGGAAGATGGAGATTCTCTGTGATGAAGAATCCTCCTAAGCTCACATGAGTAATTTTAGATAGGGTAAGGAAGAAATTGCAGCTTTTTTGGTGGGAAAAATACGTCTCAATGAGTGTGTCTGTTGTTAGATTTATATAGTCTTGCTCAAATGAGATCCAAGGATTAAATTGAAATGTCTCTAGAAAAGAGGTTGGGAGGGTATGAATCTCTCGCATTTTCAATGTCTCTAGGATATTTTTCGAGGACCAACTGATTAGAGAGTGAAAGAGATAAAAAGCGCACCCGGAAAAGAATGTCAGTTCTGATAAAACTTCAGATATGGTGTCGTTTGGTTTGATCAATCTTTGCGCAAAGGCTAAAGTAACGATGAGATTATTGATCTTTGAAGCGGTGAGTGTAAAGTTACTTCCCCTTTGAAGGTGCTGATAAAATTGAGTAAGGGTGGGGGTGGATAGCCCAGCATAACTCTGGGTTAAAAATGCGCTTATCATCTTTTTACCTCTTCACTTAAAAGAAAGCATTATACTGTCTTAGACAATATGAAGAAAGTTCTTTCGATTATACTACTTTTTTTTGGGGGGGGGGGAGTTTTATGTAGCGGAGAAGTGGCCATTGTCACGGTTCCTAAGTCTGGGACTCATCTGATTCAAAAATTGCTTAAGCTTGTTGATGAAAAAAGGAGTTACCCGGTCTATCACACCGATGAGTTTTACACTTCGGAAGAGCTTAAGCATAGATACTCAAAAAGGGTTTTACTTGTGAGAGACCCAAGAGATGTTTGTCTTTCGTGGGTGCGCTATGTCAGTAGTGGTCAGGCAGACCAAGTCGATCTCACCATTCGAAATCTTCCAGATCACATTAAAGAACACTGGAGAAATTTAGATAGTGTCGTCATAAGATTGACTTTGCTTTAGGCTTCCCTAGGGAAAATTTCTGCGTTGTCCTGCTTCATGAGCCCGATTTGGGCTCACTCCATAGACCGCCTTGAACTTTTCTCCTATGGAAACCTCTTTCAAAGCCAATCTTATGACAACACTATCTAGCCCTTCATATGCAACTTGAGTGTGTGATTCGAGGAGACTCTAGGAAGACTCAGGAGAAAGGCGTTCACCCTACGTTGGTTTATTTCCCTATGACGTCTTATGAAGTAGCAGCAGAGCATGCACATGATAAAGGGACATTGATTTGTAAGTTTGAAAATCTCGTCGGCCCTTCAGGAGGAGGAAATGTTCGAGCCCAAAGGGAGGAGGTAAAAAAGCTTTTGTCCTTTTTAGATATTTCTTTCGATGAGGAGAAGTTAGAGGGGATTTTAGGAAATCTTTTTGGAGGAACAAAAACCTTTAGTTGTGGGCAAATAGGTGGTTGGAAAAAGGCCTTTAATTTTGAAAATCGGAAGCTTTTTAAAAAGCGGTGCTCTCACCTACTTACGACTTTTGACTACCCCTTCTAATTTTTTTAGGTAGAGCATAATCAACAAGAGGATGGCCGTTGTCAAGAGGAGCATAGCTCCTGCTGGAAAAAGGGTTTTAGTTAGAAAAAGGCGATAGGAAAAGAAGGCGTCTAGTCCAAGGATCAAGAGGGTGGCTGTATAGAGTCCCCATTTATGAAAAGTCATCACTTTAACACTTAGATAGAGAAGGGAAAGGCCAAATAACGAGCCCATCATAAGTGATGGCATACTTTTTTTCATTGCAAATCCCATCACACCACCGCTGAACACAAGGAGGGAGTAGATAAAGATAGCGATCCCTAACTTTTTAAAGGTCCTTTTTTCCATTCCACACATTTTTAATGAATTTTTGTTTAAGTGCAAGGGGAAATTTTTTGAATTTGGGGATTGTTTTTAAATTATAAAAGCGTAATAATGCTCTGACGAAGTTGATAGATAAAGGAATTCATGTATACAGAATACTTTGGACCAGTTGATCGGAGTAGTATCAGTCATTCCGAAACCCATCTGGGAAATGCAGCAAGGAAATTGCAGCAAGGAGGGTTGGTTGCCTTTCCAACAGAGACTGTTTATGGTCTAGGGGCGCCAATATTGAATGACGGAGCTTTAAAGCGCCTTTACCAGGTAAAGGAGAGGCCGAAAGAGCGCTCTCTTCCTATCCATGTTGCTAATTTAGACCAGCTCAAGTTTGTGGCATCTGAAATTCCTGTAGAGGTTCAAAAGCTTGCTAAGGAGTTTTTGCCAGGTCCCTTAACCCTTATTTTGAAAAAGCATCCAAATCTTTCTCCCCTTATTACCGGAGATAGAGAAACCATTGCTGTTCGAATCTCTTCTGATCCAATTGCGCGGAGATTAATTGAGCTAACTGGTTGTCCTCTCGCTGTTCCATCAGCAAATGAATCGGGAAGGCCAAGTCCTACCAAAGCAAGTCATGTTCTTGAGGATTTTAATGGAAAAATTGAAGGGATTGTTGATGGTGGAGAGGTAGAGTATGGGATGGAATCAACGCTTATCTCACTTGAAGATCCAATCCGTCCGACCCTTTTCCGTTTTGGGGTTATTTCCCAAAAAGAAATTGAAAAGGTTTTGAATCGGAAGGTTGTGGTTCACCCTTTAGCTTTAGTTTTAAATTCAAACTCATCTTTTACAAAGCTTAGATGTGCCGTTCGTCTCTTTTCATCGTGGGATGAAATGAAAATCTATATTAAGCTTAGCTCTGGAAGTAAGCGCCTAATCATGAGCGATGAAATATCTGGAAGTGAAAAAAAGGATCACTTCAAGCTTAGAGGAAATAACTTGTACGAGGGATTGCGTCTTGCAGATCGAGAGGGATACGCGGAAGTTCTTGTGATGTGTTCTTCTCAAATAAAGCAAAATGTTCTTTTGCTCAATCGATTAAAGCAAATTGCAAGAACTTAGCGTCCTCTTTTTAAGTGCGAAATATCATTCCAAAGTTTTAAGGCCCCTTCCCCATGTTCATACCCTAAGATGGATAAAGAAGCTGTTGCAAGGGAAAAGCGTCTCCCATTCTCAATAGGAAGTTTTAACCAACAGGTTGCGAAAACGCGGGAAAAATGACCACTACTGAAAACGGCAATTTTCCCTTCTAATCTTTCAACTTTTTTTAAGAACCGCGTAGCCCTTTTGACTACAGCTTCAGTCGACTCTCCGTTGGGCGCTCCATGGGTAAAGATGTTCCATTTTGGGTTCGTTTCATGAATCTCAGCAGAAGTCAAACCTTCATAGGCCCCATAGTCCCATTCAAGAAGATCCTTATCGACTTGGGGGTTATATCCACAGATCGAACAGGTGTCATAAGCCCTTTTCAAAGGGCTTGAAAAGACATGCTTAAAAGAAAGTGATTCCAACCGTTTTCCTAAAGAAGCTGCTTGACTTTCCCCTTGTTCTGTTAGGGGAATATCGGTAAGGCCCGTGTGTTTTTTATCGCGGGCCCATGCTGTTTCCCCATGACGGATCAGGTAAATTTCCCTCACTGCGCCTCTTCAAATTCGAGTTCAAATTCATCCCAGTCATTATCGAGGAGAATAGCGTCGGAAAAAAGTCCCTTAAGAGTATCCATTACCCCTTTTCCCGATTGGTTAGGGTTAAGGACTCCTTCAAGCATATTCTGCAGCCCTTCTCGGCTGAAGATACTTCGCAACGTTTCTTGCATCACGATATTCATGATTTGCGAAGTAGGGATTCCTCCCTCACTACTGATATTGGTGAGTTCGATGCGATCAATGGGGCGAAGTTTTCGGTTTGCTTTCCCACCCGTTTTATAAGCGAGTTCTATTTGAAGGTCGGTGATGACCAGTCTCTTGATTAAGACTTTAGTGGTTTTGCCACTTTTCTTGGCTTTTTCTTTTTCACTATCAGCGGAGCGGCTGATATTATTCATGATCGTTGTCCAGTTTCCATTTTTACTTTTAGGGGAGTCAAATTCAAGACCAACATAGACATCGTCCATTGTCATCTCATCAATCACAATATTATCATCAAAAAAGCGGGTGAGGGGAACATTTGCAGTCAGGGCACTAACAGAAAGGGCTCGTGGAGTTTTCTGATATTCTGGAGGGTTTCCCACTCGAATCGTATCAACGTGGAGCATTGAGGGATTTAGCTTAATATCGCCAATGCTTACCGAAACACCTGCCTGTTTAGACAGTTTGTGAGAAACAATTGTGGGGAGCATATTCCATACAAGGATAACTCCAAGTATCAGGACAATAATAATTCCAAAAATGATAATGAGAGTTTTTTTCATCACATACCCTTTAATAGCCTTTTTTTTGACTATTTCTGATTTAGAATTATTTTACTAGTTTTTTTATGTACCACTCATGATTCAAAACTTGGGAACTTCCTAAGTTTTGAATCATGATCGGTTATCGAATGGGTGCTTTAGAAATTGATAGTGGCTCGTGTGGTAAGGCCATGCAAAGAAACAAGTCCTATGCTTAGCCATGTTTCTTTTGCCTGATCTGCAGGGGCGCGAGTGGAACGAAAGATCTCCTGAAGATTTGACCAGATCGTCATTTCATAACCAACAAAAAGCTCAATGCGCCAAGTATCAAAGCTTTTCTGATAAGAAGGGCCTAGGAGAAACTGAGCTGTGTAGGAGATGCGGTAGTCGTCATAGTAAAGGTCTCGAATGGGGATATTGGGATGGTCTCCAGGCTGGAGAATAACACTTGTTTCTTGCTTAGAATGGTTTTGATAGTGTCCAACAGCAAGTCCTGTGGACATTTTACCCGTCGCGTAAAAATCATCTCCCCAAAACCAATCAAAACTTAAACCCGCACGAAATCCAAATCCCCAGAACTTCCACTGATTTTGGATTTTTGTGTTGTTTAACTGGGCATCAAAATAACGGATGTTCCACCCTTGATGTAGCCATACACCCGTCATTCCTCCGAGGAGTTTGATTCTAAGATGGGGATTATCAAAGGGGTGAAAAATGCGATGGGCGATTAGATCAGCAAGTTTATAGTGCATATAAATATGGCTAGTCGCGTGATCCATTGGAGCGGGAAATATTTGAGGAAATGTTCCCGTAATGAACCGATTTTCATTTGCCGGGGGACGCTTTGCTCGGTTGTTTCCTTCGAAATGGATGTAGGTCCATTGAAAATCAGCTTCCCAGAAGTTAGGGGCGCGGTAATAACCAATGGCAAATCGGTATCCATTTTCCCACTTAAACTCTGCCCTCTCCACATCCCCTTGAGCAAAGGAATCGCTGGGTCCCCAAGCAGCCGCTCGCATCCGAATGGCGTAATCAAGGGCCCCTTCATGGGCAGTCCAATAGAGGTATTCACCTGTCATTAGAAACGCGGCATCATCTTTGCTAAAAAGATCTTGATCCTCTTCCTGTGGATGTGCGAAGGCAAGAAGAGGAAATACCAATAAGGATAAGAGGAAATAGACAGCTTTTTTAGACTTCAAAATCTCGATCCATCACTGTTTTGCGTCCATCTGCTTTTGCATTGTTAATCGCCTTTTCACACTCTTTTTCCACGATGCGTGTGAGCGCTTCCATAGCAGATGCGGAGGTGTTCATCCCTCCTTGTTCTTTAATCTTTTTCTTTACTTTTGAAACAACAACGAGAATTTCCATAAAGATTCCTTCAAAGGTTTAATCATTCGACTTTTCATCATGACAAAAAAAAGATTTTGCATCAAGGGTGCATCATCAAATAGTCTTTTTTGTTTTTGATCTTTCTACCCCGAAGTGTGACCTATTTTTGGCTTTGTTGCGTAAATAGCCACGGATACGGTTTTTCTTGAGCTTGGGAAGCTAATTCTGTAAATTTTTTGTTTTGCACAACTAAAAATTGCAGAGGTAGCGATGACTAAGCCTAGAAAAAAATAC
>JAGROK010000040.1 GCA_020440285.1 Chlamydiia bacterium
AATTAATTTAAGCTGTTTATTTTCAACTTCTTAAGGGTTTAGTGTTTCAAAAGGTTAAAAAAAATCGGAAAAGCCCTATAGTGGGTGGGTATGTTAAAAACCCTTGCCCTAACCTCCTTTGCCTTAATAGACCGTGCAATGATCGCCTTCGATCGAGGGTTTCACGTCCTTACAGGAGAAACAGGGGCTGGAAAGACCCTTCTGATTCAGGCTATCCACCTCCTCTCAGGACACAAAGCGAGCGCTGACATGATCCGAAAAGGGTGTGAAAAAGGGGTCATAGAAGCCACCTTTGACATCGAGGATCGACCAGAAGCCCTTTCCCTCTTAAGGGAGGGGGGCATTGAATGTGACCCTGAAGAGCTTTTGATCGTTCGACGGGAGATTTTCCGCTCTTCTAAAAACCAGATTTTTATCAATGCCCAGCCAGCGCCCCTCTCTCTCCTCTCCCGCCTTGGCCCCCTTCTTCTCGAGCTGGTGAGCCAAAATAGCTCTCAAGCCATTCGAGACAAAGAGAGCCAGCAGCGCCTTCTCGACCTTTATGGAGGAATCGATCTTGCCCCCTTCCAAAATTCCTACGCCAAGGAAAAAGAGCTCGAAAAGTCTCTTTTAGAACTTAGAGAAAAAACGCCTCACATGAACCTTGAAGCGCTCAAGTGGGAGCTCAAAGAGTGGGAAGCATTCCACTACCAAGAGGGGGAAGAAGAAAGCCTTTTTAATACTTACAAAGAGCTAGCAAACTCTCAAGAAACGACTGAAAAACTATTGGCCCTCCAACAAGGGCTAGACCACCCTCACTTAATCCCCACCCTTTCCCAGCTGAGGAAACTGGCCAATACCCCTTCTCTTAAAGAACATCTAGAAAGTGCGATCGCCCACCTCCAAGAGGCCTCCTTTACCGTGACAAAGGAGCTAGACTCCCTTGAGCACTCTCCAGAAACATTTCAAGAACTTGAAGAGCGCCTTTCCACCCTTAACCACCTCAAGAGAAAATACCATATTGAATGTGATGAAATCCCCTCTCACCTAGATGCCCTTCGCTTTAAAATCGATACTCTCGAACACCTCGATGAGAGGATCGAAGGGATGGAAAAGGAGCTATCTCAGCTAAGAGAGATCAACAAAAAGCTTGCGGAAGCATTGACCAAAAAACGGACTCAAACAGCAAAAGCCCTTGAGAAAAGGCTCTCTGAAGAGCTGCGCTCCCTCAACCTCCCTCACGCGCGGGCCATCATCACCCTTTCCCCTAAGAAAATGGGGGGAAGTGGTTCTGATGAGATCACCTATTTTCTCGCTGCCAATAAAGGAGAAGAGCCCTCATCCCTTTCTAATCGGACAAGTGGAGGAGAGATTTCCCGCTTTCTCTTAGCCTTTAAAATCCTCCTCGCTGAAAAAGGCTCTCTCCCCACCCTTATTTTCGATGAGATCGATGCAAATATTGGAGGGGAAACCGCAACCCTTATTGGGCAAAAACTCAAAACATTAGGGAAAAAATGTCAGGTCCTTGCCATCACCCATTTCCCACAGGTGGCTCGCTATGGTGACCATCACCTTCAAATCACTAAACAAGAAAAAGATGGACGGACCCTCACCTCGATCAAACCCCTAACTGCAACCGATAAAGATCAAGAGCTCTTAAGGATGCTTGGCGGAGAAACATTGAATTTTTTTCCCTCTTGACCATACTAAATATTAAGGAGGGAAGATGAAAAAAGGGCTCTTTTTTCTTATGGGGTTGATACTCCCCACTTTAGCACATAGCTTAGACTATTCACTTGCAACAGACTATTGCTTTGTCCATAAAAAAGATCGGATCTTTATCGATGGATACTTTTCCCCAGTCGGAGGAGCAGAGATCGATAAGAGGGGGTTTAGAGGATCAGATCTCCATTATACAGAAGGAGCTGGAGCAATTTTCATTAATGCTTACCCAGCAGATGATCATAGCCTTTCCTTTGAGTTCGGATATGGATATATGCATCTTAACTGGGATAAGAACCCTGCCTTTAGCCAAAGACACTTTCACGATGTGATCTTTTCGATTGGATATATCACAACAGCTCTTCAGCAGTGGCGATGGGTAGTGAACCTTGGCATCCATGCAAATCTTGACCACTTCAACATTGGATCTAACGCCTTTTATACTGGGATGATTTGGGGGCGCCTTGCCTACAGCAAGCCCCTTGGGATCCATATCGGAGTGGTTGGGCAATCGGGGGTAAAAAGCACCTACCTCTTCCCCATCCTCGGGGTTGACTGGGCCTTTCACCAGATGTGGAAGATCAACGCCATCTTCCCCCTCGACTTCTCCCTCCACTACCTCTTTGCAAAAAATTGGTCAGCGGCCTTAAGTTACCGAAGCTTTGGAGGGTGGTACCGCTCCTTCCACCGCGTCGGAAAAAGGGAGGTCGAACCTGAATCGATGGTCTCAGTCCATGCAAATGGTCTCGATCTTGGCGTTTACCTAAACACTCGCCACTTCTCTGCAGGCCTTTTTGGAGGGGCCAACTTTGGAGGGTGGATCCTGATCCGTAACCAGCATGGGGCAAAGCCCATCTACTTCCACTTCGATGCAGCAGCCTACGGCGGCATCAAAGGATGCCTAGAGTTTTAACTAAAAGAGCTGCTGTTGCTAAACCAAGAGCTGTTTGCTGCCGATTAATAGATGAACGTTCTAACATGTGTGTTTCCTCATTTTATCTATACGTAGCTGCTTTCAAAGCTCCGCTAACAGGCGTTCCTTTCCAATTTGCTTTGATAGCCGCTCCTTTCCTTTTCATGTAATTAGCAACCGCTTCTTGGTTCTCTCTATCTGCCGTTTCTAGAGTTTCAAACAAAGAAAGGTCTGTTAACCCTAACTCATCAAAAAGATCTATACAATCCATGATACGGTAAGGCTTGTTTGGAAATTTCTTATGGGCCTCGTACTCTTTTCTGAAGGTAGAATCTGGATTATTCATACGCTCAACGAGCTCTTTCTCTGTAAAGAGCTCTTTCATTTTATCAAAATAATCCCGCCTAAGAGTGCAAAGATCTACATCGTCTTCTTCGACGAGATTTCCAAGAACCTGAGAAGCCTGGCTCACTGCATTATCGCAAGTTTCTCTAGTGGCATTTTCGAGCAAAGCCTTTCCCTCCCACCTTGCCTTGATGAGGGTTCCTTTCCTTTCCATGTACCTAGCAACCCCTGCTTGGTCCTCTTCACTTACATCTGATCCTTCTAAAGTTTCAAACAAGGAAAGGTCTGCTAACCTTAATTTATAAAGAAGATCTATACAATCCATGATACGGTGAGGCTTATTTGGAAATTTCTTATGGGCCTCGTACTCTTTTCTGAAGGTAGAATTGGGATCATTCATACGCTCAACGAGTTCTTGAGTTGTAAAGAGCTCTTTCATTTTATCAAAATAATCCCGCCTAAGAAAGCAAAGATTTATATCGTCTTCTTCAACGAGGTTTCTAAGAGTCTGAGAAGCTTGATTCATCACATTATCGCAAGTTTCCCTAGTGGCATTTTCGAGCAAAGCCTTTCCCTCCCACCTCGCTTTGATGAGGTTTCCTTCCCTCTGCATGTAGCTAGCAACCCCTGCATGGTCCTCTTCACTTACATCTGGTCCTTCTAGAGTTTCAAACAAAGAAAGGTCTGTTAACTCTAACTTATTAAAAAGATTTATACAATCGATGATACGGTGAGGCTTATTTGGAAATTTCTTATGGGCCTCGTACTCCTTTCTGAAGGTAGAATTGGGATCATTCATACGCTCAACGAGTTCTTGAGTTGTAAAGAGCTCTTTCATTTTATTAAAATAATCCCGCCTAAGAACGCAAAGATATTTATTGTCTTCTTCGACGAGATTTCCAAGAACCTGAGAAGCCTGATTCACCACATCATCGCAAGTTTCTCTAGTGGCATTTTCGAGCAAAGCCTTTCCCTCCCACCTTGCTTTGATGAGGTTTCCTTTTTCTCTCATGTACCTGGCTATCTCTGCTTGGTCCTCTTCATCACCCCTTTCTAAACCTTCGAATAGGGTAAGATCTACGCGGCCTAGATGAATAAGAACATTAACACACCCAGCAATATTTAGATCTTTATGTCGGTATTCTTTGTGTTCCTGAAAATAGGCATGGTAAGTAGATGTAGGATCATCCATAAGCCCTCTAAGTTCTTCAACTGTAAAGAGCTTTTTCATTTTATTAAAATACTCAGCCCTAAGATAGGAAAAGACCCCATCATCTCGTGGAAAATCTTCTCCAAAAGAGGCATCGATCTGTTTTATTGTTTCGTCGATAGTTTCTCTCGTTCCATTTGCAATCAAGTGTGCCATATTTGGCTTTCGGTTAGCTATCTCTAAGTATCTTTGAGCTCCAAATAAAAGGGCCCCAGTCACAAGACGGGTTTTGAATGAGGTTTTGAGTGCAGCCATTCCAAGTGCAATTAGCCCTGCCGAGGCTATATCGTAATTGGTATGATTGCAAAAAGCTCTTCCTATTTCATCACATCCTTTTTCATGGATTCCTCGTGCTACGGCTGCTAGAGCAACAAAGATGGTCCCCTTTGCAGCTCCCTCTATTTTTCCGTAGCGAGCGCCCATATAAAAAAGGGCAGCTGTAGTTAAAGCAGGGGCAATTGATTTAAGCTCTAGTTCTATTCCGTTATGCATTAGTCTCTCCTTAAGTTTAAGCACTCAGCACCAAAGCCTAGGTTCTGAAAGACGTGAGTAAGTTCTTGAATAGCTTCTTCTTTACTTTGCTGGAGGGTGGCAATCCCCTCTTTCGCCCCATTGAAATGGCCTGAGACATTGATTTTCACTTGATGAAGTTGCTCAGGAGGCGTCTGCTCTTTGATTTTCCAGGCAATGGCGCCAAAGGTGTGGATCCTCTTTTTGATCTCCTCAAGGTTTGTATGGGGAAGGGCTTGAGCCCTTTGCTTTGCCCCTTCAAGATCGTTTTCAACTTCAAAAGAGGGGTCAAGCTGGGGCTTAGTGGGAGGGAGGAGCTCATAGCATGTAAATATTTCCTTTACGAGGAGTTGCGATCCCCAGAAAAAAGATCCTGAAATGAGCTGCGGTTTAAAGAACATTTTTGAAAAAGAAAACCCCGCTCCAATCGTTGCGGCAGAAGCAAGAGCTAGAAAGTCATTGGTCCAATCTCTTTGCTTTAAGGGAATGGGAGCTCGCATCCCCTGGAAAACTGAAGAAAGGGTAAGGGCTAAGGCTGGATGAAGGACCTTTTTCCCCTGCAAATAGAGATAAAGCCCTGCAATGGCAGAATTAACCCCAATAGATTGCATATGAATTTTTTGATTTGACATCGCTTTTCCTCTATGAATTTTGCGAAAAGGGTATCAAATTAATCTTAAAAAGAAAAGAATTTTAATCCTCTTCTTCGTCCTCGTACTCATGGCTAAAAGGGTAGAGCTCTTCATCATCTTCGTCAAGATCGTCCTCGTCCTCTAGATCGCTCCGAGGGTCGATATAGAAGGCTAAGGAGGTTGCCCTAGGGAGGGGGAGGTAGTCGCTCTGCTCCTCATCAGAGAGGGACTTGGCATGGAAAACCCTCCAAAGGCAGATGATAATGAAGATGGCGCAAAGGAGACTCATATAAAGGAAGAGGCCACTTGGCCCGAAGTAAGCCATGAAAAGAGGAGAGATT
Source organism: Chlamydiia bacterium (assembly GCA_020440285.1). Taxonomy (GTDB): domain Bacteria; phylum Chlamydiota; class Chlamydiia; order Chlamydiales; family Simkaniaceae; genus Neptunichlamydia. The sequence goes on from JAGROK010000040.1 coordinate 5,653, forward strand.
AGAGGACCTACGATGCACCCCGTTCCATAGATGACAAGTAGGGCGCAGGTAATCCCTACAATTTTCTTATCTGAAAAGTGGTCACATGTATAGGTAATCGATAAGGGATAGAGGGTAAAGGAGATTCCTCCAAAGAGGACCATGAGAGCGAGGAGGAGGTAATAGTGAAAATGGATACTTTGATAAAGGGCAAAAGTCAATCCCATTAAGGCAACGCACACTCCAATGATCACTTTTCTCCGATTAAAAATATCGGAGAGGTGACCAATGGGCCATTGCAAGACAAGACCTCCTAAGATGGTGAATCCCATCATTTGGGAAATTTGGAGAACGGAGAGATGGGTTTCCTTACCAAAGATGGGAGCTAAAGCGTAAAAGGAGCTGAGAATCATCCCCGCTACAAAGCAGCCAATCGGGCCAAGAGGGGCTTTTCGAACGATTTGGAAAATATTGGTGATTGAAGAGTCGAGAAGGAGGGGACCACTACTTTTCATTAGACAAACAGGGATGACAGAAAGAGAACTTAAGATCACTGTAATCACATAAGGGAGGAGACTTTCAATCGATGAGAGGTTAAGGATGAACTGACCAAACCCCTGAGCCATGTAGAGAGTGAGCATGTAAAGAGAGAGGAGACGCCCCCGTTTTTTGACCCCTGTTGAAAGGAGAAGCCAACTCTCGATCACAATAAAAAAGCCAGAGACACAAAACCCCATAAAGAAACGGAAGATCGACCAAGAGATCACTTCAAGAACGGCCCCTTGCAAGACAATCAGGACAGAGTTAATGGAGGCCATAATAGCAAAGGTGCGGATGTGGCCGATCCGTTCAATCAACCGCTCTACATAGATCGATCCTAACATGATCCCCGCATAGTAAAAGGCATTGATCAATCCAATGATCCAATTGGGATAATGGGCAACAGATAACCTAAGGCTTGTAAAAGTGGTAAAAAAACCATTTCCAAGCATGACAATGACAAGGCTCACAAGGGGAGGGGTAACGCTGCGTAAAACCTTTCTCATGCTGTCCTCTTTTTAATCGCAATTTTAATGGTTGCTTCAGGAGAGACCCACTCCCCTTCTCTTTTAAGGAGAGGTTGATGGATGACTAGGTATTTTTCCTTTTCAAAGGGGTGCTGCACCTCCCCTTTTTTTGTAATGAGTTGTTCAAATGTATAATGGATTTCGAGGTCATTTTCACTTTTTTTGATCACCGTAATATCGGTATTAGAAAGGATTGGAAGAAAGTACTGCGACTTTGCTCCAAGGAGCTTAAGAACTCCTTCTTCAATTGCCGATTGAAAGGCCTGCTTTCCCACTTGTGAAAGGGCTTGTTCTAAAAGGCTAAAAAGGGTGTCGTCAGAAGCGCTCATTTTTTGAAGTTCTTTGTAGGTTTCAATCAGCTGATCTATTGAAAAAGCATTGCTTTTAGGGGCGTGGTATAAGAGCTTTGTATGGTCATATAAATGCAGAGAGGGCCACTCTCTATTAAGTTCCTTAGCAAAATCAATCGTCATATCACTTAAAGAATTATCGTCTCCAATCTTTTCATTAAGAGAAGGAAAGTTATCTCTTTCCTCTCTCACCCGTTTTTCAATCCCAACATAGATCTTTTCAATGAATGAATGCTCTTTTTCAATCGTCGATGGACACTCTTCAAAAGCCCAGTCCAAAAGGCCAAGGGTTACTTGAGAAACCTCTTGAATGGAGAGGAGAAAGTCCCACTGGTATTTATTGAGGATGAGAGCGCAAAGATCAAATTGCTGCTCTTCACTCATGTGGTAGAGCACTTCTTGTTGGTTGGCAAGCTGGATGAGTTGCCGCCTATTTTCAAGAGGAAGATCTCTAGGAAGATAACGACTGGCCAAATAAGTTTGCAGAGTTTCGATATCTTTTTGTGAAGAGCGAGATAAGGTTTCAAGGAGATGATAAAGATCGGGATTAGAATCTCTTAGCTCTTCAAAATCTTGATAAGCCAAGAGGATTTCTTGAAAGGCTTTTCCAAGCTCTCGAAACTTTGTGGTGAGATAGATGTTTTTGCGGCAAACCGAGGTGCGCGTTAGCCTGTCATGAATCCCCTGAGGAGTGAGACAGTACTCTTCTTTAAGAGTTCGATTGCAGTAGTTAATATTCTGGATCTGCCGGTATTGATTAATCCGCCCCTTTTTTTTCAGTTCATGCCACATCTTTAAATAATCCATTGATTTTCGACTTTGGCGAGGAAAACGGATACTTAGACGGTCACGAATCGGGTTGGTAATAAAAAGGAGGAGCTCATTGGGATAGTAAATCGCTTTAAACTCCAAAGCCTCTTCGGTTTCGTCAACTTTTTCAGATTGCACCTTCATGAAAATCGCATTGAGTGATTGGCGAGGATCTTGGTGGGTCTGCTCTTTTCGGGCTCTTTCGATGTGATCTTGAAGGGCCCTATAAAAGAACAGCTTCCGAGCAGCAAGCGCTTGAGCAACCGCTCTTTTGGCTAACTTATACTTTTTGTAAGGGTAAACCCCGAATGTTAAAAAGGATAGGAGAAGGTTTTTAAATGAGCTATTTTTAAAAATGAAGCGAAAATGACGAGAAATTGCCCCTTGCCATGAATCGCGGTGATTCACATTGACAGTTTTGACATCTGGGAGTGGCGAGCCCTGCATAACGATTCCCCTTATCGCTATGCTATATCACACCTTAAATCACAGGTCAAAGAACTTCTTTGCGATCATTTCTAGCTGAAACAGCTCATAGCAGAAATAGATCATGATCCCCCCCTTCAATGTCCACAGAAGAGTGCGAATCCAGTTGCAATTGATCAGTCCCTGCAATATATTATGGGAAAAACGAATGCTAAGTTTTTGGTGTTGACTGACTTGAAATAAAAATGTCGAGAGCCAAATTAATATCAGCACAATTAAATTGGCCCCCGCAAGCATCGTTAGAGTCCCTTCTGTTGAAATCCCCATCAAGAGGATTGCAGTTATTGCCTCGACAAGCATAATTGGACCCAAGAGGCACGCCACCCGACGAATATGGGAGCGCTCGTATTCAACAAACCCCTCCTTAATCTTCCGATAAAGAGGATAGTGCACAACTTGGAGAAACCACATGATCCCAACAACCATCCAAGTTACAACAAGTTGTACAAGTGTTAAATAGATAAGGTCCAATACTCCTTCCATTATTTAACCAATTCAAAGGAGTTGATAAAGTGGTTAAAGTTTCCTTCTAAGTAGTTCGATACATCACATTCCATAGCAAGAAGATAGAGATGATTTTCTGCCATGATTGCACGCCCTTTAAAGTAAGTCCCTTTCGCTTGAATGAAAAAATCAAGAGCTTTATGTCCTTGAACATCTGTAAGGTCTGCAAAAATAAGCTCATTATCATGATTTTGTGTGACAAGCCCATTGAGAAAACTCTCTAAACTCATTTCAGCATGTGATTCGTTAATGAAGGGAGGATACTGCGCAATAAGCATCATATACACCGCTTTTTTCTCATGAGCAGAGACATAGACATCATAACGGAGGTTATACCCCTCTTCTGGAAAAGGCATGATTTGTTTGACATGCTCAGGAGATTCTGGAAGGGAGACCATACATTTTCCCTGAACCGAATGAAATCGTTTCCAACCTTGAATGGTCTCCACTTTTGCTTTGCTTTGAACCGCTTTGTGAACAGGTGCTCCCCCAACAAATGTAGGACCTCCCCCTGCTGTGAGCAATACAGCGCCAACAGCTGCAAGTGCCTTCTTTTTAAATAAACCCAACATGATTCCCCCTCACAGATTTAATGTTTTAAGTCACGTGTGTCAGCGCTGAAAAGCCCCAACTTGCGAGGAACAGAAGGATAAAGACGGCAAGACCTGCTAAAAAAACGTTGAGCAGTGCCATCCAAGCCGAAAACCCTTGAACTTCCCCTAATGCATGTAAAAAGATAATAAGCCCCCAGATTCCAATCACAATCTGCACAATCCCAGCCACCACATTCACTGTGAGAGCAACCCCTGCTAAGTGTTTTTCATAACCTGGAACGAATAAGCTATTGCCATGGGTCACCATAAGGAAGATCCACACTATCACACTTACAACAAGTGGAACACTTGACCAATAAGTTGCAGCTCGAATCTGTTTAAACGTCCCCTTTCCCTTGATAAGCCTTCCCAAAAGAAGATAGAAAAAACTCATGACATTAAAAATAACGTATCCTACAGGAATTGAAAGAATTGCTGCCGCAAGGACAATCACTAAAAGTGATGAAGTCTGACCAAGGGCTAGAAATTGAGATGCTTGAAGCATATATTGAAAGCCATAAATCGCACATAGAATGATCAGCCGAAAATTTGGGTTGTACTCAACCAACGCTCGAATCGTTTTGCGAGGATGTACCCACATCCCAAGCCACGGGTTGATTCCCAGCTTTTCTTTCATATCTGCCTCCAGCATTTAACAAACAGAGAGACAAAAAAATGGATTCCCCTTTCATTTTGCCGCCCTCATCTTTAAATCTAGACCGAAAAAATTAATTGCACAAGAAAAAAATTTTGAGCTTCATGCAATGTATTGAAAATAGAGCACTAAGAAAAGGGTAAGAAAAACAGGGACCTTAACTGGTTTATACCCAAATGTCTTATGAAAAACATTGACTAGGCAAAGAACAAGAAGAGAGGGGTAGACAACTTCAAGGACTGGAAATAAAAGCTTTACAATACCTGAAAACTCCAGGGTAGAAACCGCTGCTGCAACCAATAGAACTAAAATAAGAGACCATTCGTAAGAAAGGGAGGCAAAGGAACTCACCCGTTTCTGGAGGAATTCGGCGCAAACAACTGTTAGAGCGATCGCTGTGGTTAAGCATGTTAGAGCAATTGACATGCAGACGATCATCCCAGCATAGTGGCCTAAAATCACCTGGCCAATTTTCCCAAGGAGCTGATCAACCCCTGTTCCATCAAGAGCAGCGCTGTGATAGGCAGCTATATAGCTAAAACCAATATAGATCACACTCAACAAGCTCGCCCCAATTAAAGTTGCTTTAAAGACAGGAAGTAAAAGACTTTTTCCCTCTTTGACTTGCGATTTGAGCTTTTGATAAACAAGGGTAGAAAAAAAGAAGGCAGCAAGAAGATCCATCGTGTTGTATCCCTCTCTAAGGCCATAAAAAAATGGGTGTGCAACATGGGAGGGTCCAACTGGGTCTAAGGGGGAAAAGAAAAGCCCTTTTACGATAATGGCAACTAAGAAGAAGACGAGCAAAGGGGATAAAACATAGCCGATAAGATCTAAGATCCGACTTTTTTTCCAAGAACACAGGAAAATAATGGCGCAACTCACAAGGCTAAAAGTTAAAAGATGGAGGTGAGGAAAATAGACCTTTAGCGTTGAATAGGTCAGTGTGATACAACGGGGAATTCCCCCAAACGGGCCAATCATCGAAAGGAGAAGAAGGATAACAAACAAACCAGGCCCCTTTCCCATACGATCAAAGAAATTTTCATAGTTTCCACTAAAAAAAGTCATTGAAAATAGCCCACTAAAAGGGATAAGAACAGCTGTGATAATCAGTCCCATCAGAGCCCACAACAGCCCCCCTTCAACCATTTGACCAACGATCAAAGGAAAAGTAATGTTTCCTGCTCCAAAAAACATGGAAAACATCGCAAGTCCAGTTGATAATGTGCTACTTTTTTGTTGACTCATGATATAAAACCGGCTGGTGCAAAGGGTTTACATTTAAAATTTGGAAACTTCTGGGCAATTATACGGGTCTAGCACAATTTATGCAAGAAAAGCGCCCTGCCTCTAAACCACATGCTCCAGAGTCTGGCAAAGACGGGGATAGTGAAAACTGTAGCCACTCTCGATAAGAAGCTGGGGCTCCACTCGAGCACTTGTTAAGAGGAGCTCTTCCCCTTTTTGCCCAAGGAGGATACGGATTAGACATTCAGGAATAGGGGGACCCAGCCAGCGATTCAATCGTTTAGCGAGCTTTTTTGCTAAAAGATCGTTTGGGACAGGGTTAGGAGAAACCACATTGATCGCCCCATGAAGCTTTGGGGTCATCATCGTGTGGTAGAGCGCTCCAACGACATCATCAATTGCAATCCAACTCACATACTGTTGACCATCTCCAAATCTTCCTCCCAGCCCCCACTTAAAAGGGGGAAGCATCTGCTTTAACGCTCCTCCTTCTGAACTTAAGACCGTGCCAAAACGGGTACATGCCACCCGAATTCCCATCTCTTCTAAATCTCGTCCTACCCTCTCCCACTTCTCACATACTTCAGAAATAAAAAGCCCCCTTCCGGGGCCCGCACTCTCAGTAAGAATTTCCCTTCCACGACTGCCGTAGTAGCCAACCGCAGATGCTGAAATAAACACCTTAGGAGGTTTTTTAAGTCCCTTGATGATGTCGACAAGTTTTTGAGTCCCTTGAGTGCGACTTTCTAGCACACGTTTTTTCTTTTTCTTAGTCCACCACCCACGACCAATGTTTTCACCTGCAAGGTTAATCACCACATCAAAACCTTCAAAATCAGAAGGATTGCACTCCCCTGTCCGAGGGTCCCAAGTTACAGTATTCTCTTCATCACTCTGCTTTCTAGAAAGATACCAGACCTCATGCCCCATAAAGTCGAGGAAATAAGCAATATTTCTCCCAATCATTCCGTGAGAACCACTGATGAGAACCCGATAAGGTTTCTTAAAGGGATACTTTTGAATCATCCCAATATCAAAATCGATCAACTCATGCTTATAGGCAAGAATCTTCCCAATCCTTTTCTTGAGATGGGAGCTAACAAAGGGGGATAAGAAAGAGGGAAAGTTGTGAGAGAACTCAAACCGATCAATAATTTCTGAGGTATGAGTCTCCTGCTCAGTGATTGTGGTGGAATAATCATATTGTTCAAAAAAACCCTCCAGTTGATGAAGGGAAAAAAATTCGTTTTTAACCGTCTTTGTGAACTCAAGGGTGTGCTTTGACCAAAAAAGATTAAAAACCTTTGAACGGAGGATGAACTTTGAACCGATTTGATCAGGTCTTCCTCTAGAACAAATCACCTCCATTTTTTCAAATGGAGGGATACATCTTTCGAGCATTCGTGGGCGGAGGTGCCAATCATACACCTCCTCCGGTGATCGATTTACAAGAGACCTAAACCGAAATGTTGACTTTGCCTGCATAAACCTGTCAGTTCTTTAATCACAAAAACCTTAAAGGGTCAGATCCTAACAGATTTAAAGAATTTTTTGCAAAGTTAAACTTCAGTTTGAACGGGTGAATAGTTTCTGAGCAAAAACAGAGATCTCTTTTGTAATGGTTCCGGCCATTGTAAGCTGAACATTGCTTTCAATCCCTTCTCTTATAGAAATCTGTGTTTGCTCGGGCTTTTCATCCATTTTCTCTTGTGATACTTTGAAACCAACACATCTCGTAATCACGGCGATAAAAACTTTTTCAGCCCAAACAGGCTCAGGAGGCTCTCCATCCAAACCTCTTTTTGTTTTTTCTTGCTTCACTTCTTCACTTTCTTGATCCTTGCAAAAGGCAAGAGAGATGTTATCCCCTCCCCTCGCTAGATCGTGACCCGATATAAAGGCTGTCGCTGTAAGGAAAAGCCTTGTATAGGTGAATTTTTTTTCAAAAGCGATTTTTCCAACGCTGTAAGCACTCATTGATAGAGGAACCAGCGCAGATAGCTTAAAAAAACTGCTAATAAGAACATAAAAATCTTTTGAATCTTGCCTTTGAAAATAATCTGCAAGAGATTGAGATTCATTAAACGAGGTTTTTTCACTAGAAAAAGCCTCTTTTGTGCCATTAAAATCTTGAACGGGGTGTTTATATGCATCCCTAATATTTGAAATATATTCTAACATCACAACCTTCCTTATTTAGTAAAGTTGCAGGGATCATATATTATGAAAACAAAAAAGTGCAAGTAAAAAATAGAGGGGAGCCCCCCTCTATTCTCGTCAGTCTTTTTTGCAAGAGCTGCAGCAAAGAGTCTTACACTTCCCAAGGAAGCTCAATCCCCAAAGACCAGCAAGTCCTACAATGGCATAAATCAGGCGTGAGAGCCACGAAGAATCGCCCCCAAAGAGCCAAGCCACGAAATCAAACTGAAAAAATCCCCAAAGACCCCAGTTTAGAGCTCCTACGAGAATAAGAATCAGTGCGATAAAGTTAATTACTTTCATAGGTGGTACCTCCTCTCCTACTTAACCATCAATATATAAGAAAATCTTGAATTTGTCACCCGTTTCAACATGGGATTTGAAAAAAGTTTTGACGTTTAATGGGTTGGTTAATAAAATTTTTCATTAACAGTTACTCGGAGGACCAATGAGGACACTTAAAGCACTGATCTCTTTACTTTGCATTGCGCTAGCTATTTCCACTACTGGAGAAGCAAGCCCTATGAAGCGGTTCAACTTTAGCATTTGGACCGATTATACAGACATGAAGTTTAAAGGCCTTTCTCAAGAGGAAAAAACGGCAAAGTTGCAGAGGCTTTACGGAGATCAAGTCAATTTTGTAAAAAACCATGGGATAAGGCGGGTAATTGTCAAAATTTTAAACCCTGCCGAGTTTGACTTCTTTAAGACTGAAAACTTTGATGGATCCCGGGACGACAACTTTTATTATTGGGCGGTTCAACTTTCCCAAAGTTCTGAATTAGAGGTAGCTTTTGATCCTGCCCCCTTCGATATTGGAACCCAAAGCTGGAGTGATCGATTTCTAAATTTTGCGGCTGAACTATTTAAGACTGAAAAACCTCTGGGCAATTTTCTTAATTTTAGGGAAAAGCTTGCATGGCTTTCCTTTATAAATGACATGACAATGCCTAGTGGAAATAAACAGGCGCTTGTTCGTGGGCTGGTCATTGACCCAAAGGAGACAGAAGAGCCCCTTTTTCAACATATTTTGAACCTCCTCGACCAGTATAAATATAATGTTTCTGAGACCCTTACCCCTAATACATTACCGCACTTTGTAGTACATTTCTCTCTTTAAAATTAATAACACATAAAATATTTTTTAAAAAT
>JAGROK010000041.1 GCA_020440285.1 Chlamydiia bacterium
AGGGCAATCGCCCCGAATGAATCAGAAAAAATCTTTTCTTTAAGAATTTTTTCTGGTAGGTTCTGAGGTTATTCTTTTCAAAACGGAAGAAGCAAAGTGAAGATTTTTTCCCGTGTTCTGTTTCTCTTTTCATTCCTCGTGCTGCGTGCTCTTGCTTCAGAAGAATCCTATGAAGAGCTCATTATCCCCTCATCTCCTGAACAACTCGCGACTCTTTGTGCCTCCCAAAGCCACCTTGTAGGAGGACTTATCAGTCCCTTAAGTGGACAACTATCCTTTTCTCAAGTCGATCTTAATATTAAAGGAACTACCCCTTTAAGCCTAACCCGCATCTATATCCCACCTTCTATTCCTGGTGAGTTTCCAAAGCATGAACAAACACCAAAAGAGTGGAACAAATACCACCTTGCCAATCATATTATAAGCAATTACAGAGGCTGGACTTATTTTCCCCATGTTAGATTAGAACATTTATCAGCAACATGCATCCGCTTTACAGATCGTTTTGGAGCAACACTAGATTTCACCCTTTCAGAAGAGCTAACCTTCTTAACATCTAATCCTTATGCCCTTCATAATGCATCAGGAGATTTTTCCAATGGTCGATTTGACCTGAGAAACACCCAAATCAAAAGAGATATTTCTACAGACACCTTTATAATCCTTGCCCCAGATGGAACCACTTACATCTATGGTAACTCTTATACAAGCTCTTCAAACAGGAGGTTCTATCTCCTTTTAAAAGAAGTCCAGCCAAGTGGGAAAATTCTGAAGTATCTCTATCACAAAAATCAACTTACTTCTATCGAGGCAAAAGATCCTAAAGAACGTTTTACATACACAACTCTTACAATCAATAACCAAATGAATCTTTCAGGAGGGTCATGCTCTTTTAGTTCCTCACTGGGACAATCTGTCAAGTATCGGTATGATCGTCCTTCTCTTCGTTGTAAACTAAAAGAAAACCCATTCACAGGAAGAAACGTTGAAAAATTTGAGTGGGATCCTGTTTTGCCAGCTCGCCTTAAAGAAGTGAGCTCCCCCTTTTTCCGCTTTCAAACCCACTCTTACTCACATAACTTCTTGCTCAAAGAAGGAACTTTAAAAGACCACACCTTTCTCTGCAACTATGAAAGCTATGGATCTCAAAATAAACATCATAGAGCCCAAACACTTTTTCTTCCTGTTCAAGAAGATGGAACATTTTACCCTGTCTATAGCTTTCAATATGACCCTCCAATCGCTGGAGAGCGCTCCGGATATACTTTAGTTAAAACTCCAGACTCAACCCAAATCCGCTACGACTTTTCTAAGGAAATGCTTCTATCCTCCATTAGTTGGCATGATTCTCATGGGGCTCTCAAGAAGAAAAAACTCTTTGTTTGGACAAATAACCATTATTTATCCTCTGTCGAAATCCAGGATGGCCTAGGCTCCATTCTTCACAAAAAAACCTATACATATGATAGTTTTGGCAATCCGATTACTGAAACGCTCTATGGAAACTTGACAGGAGATAGCCCAAACGAAACCTACACGATTGAGAGGGAATTTTCACAGGATGGAAGGCACCTTATTTTAAGAGAGTCCCATGAAAATGGAAAAATAGTCACTTATTCCTACCTTCCAAGCACAAACCTTCTCACAGTCAAACTCATCAAAGACCAAGAAAGCATTTTTCTCAGAGAATTTTATAAATATGACGACTGCCATAACCTGATTGAAGCTATCCATGATGATGGCTCTGGAAAGGACCCCTATGACCTTGCAGGAGTGTCACAAAGAACCATTAAAAGATATCTTCTTAAACAACAAATGCCCCATCTCCATATGCCCGAGTGGTGCATAGAAACATATTTCGAGCATGGCAGAGAAAAATCCCTCAGAAAAGTACGACTTATCTATGACACTTATGGAAATATCGAAGAAGAACATATCTACGGAAGCGACGATGTTTTAGCATATGTCATCTATAGAACCTATAATGAAAGAGGAGATGTTCTCTCTGAGACAACACCTTTAGGAGATAAGATCTTCTACGAATATGATGCTAGGGGACACCAAACCTTAGAAAAAACCCCCTCTAATCGACTAGACATTCAAAAGACCTATGATCCTCAAGGAAGATTAAAGACAAAGCGAAAAAAAGGAGAAAACATTGATAAGCTCTGGACTTATCACTACGACTTTCTTGATCGTTTAGCGTCTCAAACCGATCCTCTAGAAAACGTCACAACCTATACCTACGATCCGATCGCTCTAAAAGTTAGAGAAACAGTCTTTCCAGAATGTGAAGCCAACCAGGGAAAAGGAATCACTCCAAAAACCTCTAGCTTGTATGACCCTCTAGGAAATACCTTAAGACAAATAGATCCAAATGGAAATGTCACTGGCTTCACCTACAATGCTTACGGCTCCCCTCTAACAATTACCTATTCAGATGGATCTCAAGAAAAATACTCCTACTTTAAAAATGGACAGCTCGCCTCTTATCTAGACCCCGATGGTCTTCTTGTAGAATATAAGCGAGACATCCTCGGAAGGCCCCTATCTAAAAAATTTCTTTCTGATTTAAGAGAGTTCCTTGCAGAAGAAACGTTTACTTACAACGGATTTAATCTCTTAACCCATACAACTAAAGAAGGGTATACCAAAATATTTTCCTATGATGGCTCGGGTCGAAAGATAAAAGAAGCATTCGAAGGGAAAATAACCCATTTTACTTACAATTCTCTCGGTTTTTCAGAATCTACCATCTATGAGAACGGAGACAATACCCTTGCCATCCACTACATAAGAGATGCCCTAGGCCAAGTTCTTCAGGAGAAAAAATCTTCTCTTTCTGGAGAAGTTTTGGCAAAAAAAGCCTATTCCTATGATGCTGATGGGAATCAAATCACCCTCTCTCGATTTACCCATAATAAGGAAAGTCAAGAGCGATTCGATTATGACCCTCTAAAGCGGAAAACCTTTCATGTCGATGCTCTAGGGTATACAACATCTTATCATTACGGCGAGCAAACGAATAGCATTCAGAAAAAAGTCCTTCAAATCACAAAAATAGACCCACTAGGCCAATCCACACTTCAAACAATCAACCCTTACGGTAAAAAATCAGAAGAAAAAAAGTACAGCCCTGAAGGAAGGTGCGTTCAACACCACCAAAACTTCTACGATCCAGCAGGGAATCTTTCGATGCGACGAGACTTTATCTACGAAGGCTTAAACCTTCTCTCCGAACAAACCATCAGAAGAGAATATGACTCACGTCACCGTCTGAAAACTCTCATTAGAGGGAATGAGCCCCAAGAACTCAGAAAGACCTCTTATACCTATACTCCAGAAGGAAAGCTCGAAACAAAAACAAACCCAAATGGAATCACTCTTCACTATCAGTATGACCCCCTTGGCTTTTTAAAAGCTCTCACCTCTTCAAACGGAGAAATCTATCATACCTTTGAACATAATAAAGAGGGACACCTTCTGACTGCAATTGATGAAAACTTAGCGGTCATTATTCAAAGAAAGGTCAATCCCCATGGAAATGTTTTAACAGAGACTTTCTCTTCAGGACTAGAGATTAGTAGATCCTATGACGCCTTTAACCGAACAATCTCCTTAAATCTTCCCGGAAGAGAAAACATTCTATATGAATATGATCCTGTATTTCTTAAAAAAGTCACTCGAATCCCTTCCGAAAAAGCTACATATTCCCATCACTACAAGTCTTACGATCTAGATGAAAATCTTCTAATAGAAAATCCCATCCTGGAGCTAGAAGGCATCCATTATAGCTATGATGCGCAAGGAAGAGCGTCGACCCTTTCCAGTCCCTTTTTATCGGAGAGTGCAACCTATGATGCTTGTCACCAAATCACTCAAAAAAACTCTAATGGGAAAAACCACGGCTATACCTATGATCCTTTAGGTCAACTTATCTCGGAAACAATAGAAAGCATCGAGCAAATTCGATCTTATGACTCTGCCTACAACCTCTTGTCATACAATAGAATCGATACAGAGATTAACTCACTGAATGAGTTAAAGTCTCTAGGAGGGATTCAATGCCAATACGATCAAAACGGCAATCAAGTTTACAAAAAAAGTCCTCAAGGAGAATTTAAATTTACCTATGATCCCCTTAATCGCCTTATATCAATTAAGGGACAAAATTTTGAAGAATCTCTTGTTTATGATCCACTAGGGCGCTGTTTAGCAAAAACGATTACCTCTCCAGGCTTCTTCGGTTCCTTCAAAGAAACAGAATATTACCTATACGATGGAAAAGAAGAAATCGGAGCCATCACTCCCAAAGGTTACCTAAAAAACCTTAAAGTCCTAGGAAGAAAGGCCTATAAAGAAGTTCGCCTCCCCATCGCCATCGAGATCGACCATGAAATCTTTGCCCCCATATTAGACCTTCACGGAAACATCCGAAAACTCATCGATAAAGGGGGGCAAATAAGAGCAAATTATGAGTATGAAGGCTTTGGATTAGAAAGAGCATTGAAAAGTAATCAAGTTATCAGCCCCTGGAGATATTTTTCCAAACGGGCAGATCCTAAAACAGGACTCATCTACTTTGGTAAAAGAGAGTACGATCCTGAGCTCTTCCGATGGCTGACTACCGATCCCGCAGGCTTTAACGACAGCATCAATCTCTACCAGTACGCCTTTAACAATCCCCTGAAATACTTCGATCCCCATGGGGAGAGTCTGCTAGGATTCCTCGGCGGTATCGCTCAAATCCTTGCGGGAGGGATTGTCATAGCATCAGGCGCAGCCCTTGAAATCGCCACCTTTGGTGGATATACATTTGCCCTAGGGTTCCACGAAGCAGCAGGGCTAGCCCTCATGACAACCGGCTGCACAACAGCGATGCACCACGCCAAAGATCTCTCAATGCCCAACCGCAGCAGCAGCAATAATTCCCTCAGCTTCAATACCTTTAAGTCTGGTGCTAAAGAAAAAAAGGAAAATGAACCACCCTATAATGGCGAAGAACTAGGCACTGATCCTACAAAACCTCCTGCTGAAGGATTCGAATGGAAAGGAAAAGGAAGCCCCGAAAGCGGTAAAGGAAATTGGGTAAAAGGGGAAGGGGGACAAAAAGAAACGCTACATCCTGACTTGAATCATGCACCACCTATAAAGCCTCATTGGGATTATACAGGCGCCAATTTTCCTGACGGTGCGAGATTATATATAGATGGAACATGGGATCCTAAGTAATGAAAAAGCTGTGTAGACATCAATTAGACTTTCACCTAACTTTTGCTTATTTTGAAGAGAATTTAGAAGGAAGCAATGCTTTATGCTCCAAATTATTAGAACTCATAAACTTTCAGAATGGATCGTTTTTTAATTTACTACCAACCGACGCAGATTTAACAAATCAATATGAGTTTGAACAAGGAGGAATTCTTCCACAAAACCCAGAAGAAGAATATTTTATTGATGGAAAAAAAAGCACTTACGTCAGAATACCTACAATTAAAAATGAGCTAAGTGCCTTTATTTTTAAAGAAATAAGCAAACACTCATTTAGTTGTATTTTTGATGATGTAAACACTACTTATAAAGAAACAACTGAAACTCACTGTCCATTATTTAAGTCAAATGGATTATATTTAGAAAGAGAAGTTTACTATATAATCCAAAAGAGCAATGTTTGTGTGAAAAACATTAAAAATTGTCTAGAAGAATCCAATGCTATTTGGCATTCTCTTTGTGTACTTACAAGAACAAATTTTGACGATATCATCAATAAAAAACTAACCCATGAAAAATTAAATGAGCTATGTCAAAACGCCCATATAATTATTCTTGGAGCTTATGATGGTGAAGGATACGTTTTCTGGGAAAAAACAGGGCCATAGAAAAAAGCTCTGCTATTCAATAGACTGATGGAACGCCTTGGCTTCCAATTAAGTGATAGATTTATTGGATTATTTTATGAATGCAAATAGAAAAAATATATTTGATTGGGGCGAAACAGTGATGGTTAAACGCTCAGCACCTCCTTATCTTGAACCAGGGCAGGTTGGAAGTATTTGTGGCATGGATAAGATTACCGTCGATACAGAAGCTCAAGAATTTCTTTGTAACATTGGAGATTGGGTATATACCGTCGAGTACGTTGGCGGTCTAGATAACGAAATTGCTGAATGCTATTTAAAAAGATACCCTCACACTCTAAAATATATTACTAAAGAAAAAATAATTACGAAAACACAAAACACAAATAATTATCATAATTCCGAAATTGCCACTGTTGTGGATTTTCATTTAATTTCGGCTGTGTTGAAAAAATGTCTCGAAAGAACTTGTTAAAAAAACCTTAAAAAGAGAAGCTCCTTAAAGTTTAAACCACTAAACACAAAGGAGCTTCAAATGCGCAAGCGCAATTGGTCAAAGTATAAC
>JAGROK010000001.1 GCA_020440285.1 Chlamydiia bacterium
CTGATTTAAACCCAATTGAGCACAAATGGGCCCAGACAAAGTCCAAGCGAAGAAAATATCGATGTGGAATAGATGAACTTTTCAAGGAGCATTGCCTATAACTAAAATAAAACAATTTAGCTATATATAGTGCTTTCAATCTAAAATTTTAATTTGTTTTACGAGCTGAAATACCCCCTACCGAAGCCGTCTCCTACTCATTCTGAGGTAATGGCAAGCCTTGAAGTAATTCAATGAACTGTAGCAGTGGTGGACAACGCTTAACCCCCTCCCTGACGATATGGAGGTCACATTTTTCGTTTTTAAGATAGTGTGTTGCTCTCCCTTCTTCAATTTTGGGGTTCACTTCTTTGATTCCTTGGCCTAATACCCTATCCAAATGAGGCTGCCCCTCTACCTGCGGAAGGGCGCTAAGAATAAAGTAGACTTTAGAGCGCGCACGATTCTCCTCCCACCTCGTTGCAAAATGGGTCGGAATGTAGGTAAGTAAAAGATTTAAGACTTCGGGGTTGGTTTTCTCCCCAACCCCTTCGATTTCTTCATGATTTTGCAGCCACAAAAGGGCATCATAGACCCCTTTTACTGAAAGGTCAGCACTTTGAAGTATATTTTGATTCTCTTCAGGATTTAACCTCCGAAGAGTGCAATAGGTGGTTCGAATCATCTCCGATAATAAGAAATTTTTCTCCCCTAATGAGCGGATAATTTGATAGAATTTGGTTGGATATTCTTTCGAAAGATCGAGCTGAGCCTCTGCAGCGCGGATAAGAAGTCTCAAATTATGGGGAGTTGCCTGCCCCATAATCCCTTCTTGGAGGCTCCCAAGCACTTCATTGGGATCAAGCTTAAATGGACGAAGATGTTCTGGAAGGGTTGCCTCAGCGTCAGGAAAATGAGGTCCCTCAGGAACTGGTGGAGGAACAAAGGGGGGGAAAGCATAATCCATCACCGCTCGAAAATTTCCTTCCACCCACTGGGCTGTTCGGGCCGAAGCATCCCAAAGGATTTGTCCCCACGTCCTTTGAGGGGGAGGAGGGGCTCCACCCACTTGATGAATATCCATAATTTCTCCTTGAATTTAAAAGGAATTATACCTTTAAATGGATAAAAATCCCAGTGAAATAAGAGGTTTTTTTGCGAATAATATTAGGATCTAAGTCGCCTAGAAGAGGGGAAATCATTCAATTTTTTTCTATACCTTTTATGGTTGCCGTCTCCCCTTTCGATGAAAAATCGGTTCCTTTCCAGGGCGATATCGAGGGGTATGTAAGAGAGATTGCAGAAAAAAAAGGAGAGGCCCTTGTTTCTGAATTTCCTGATGAGGTGATCTTAACAGCTGATACAGTCGTTTTCTTTGAGGGAGAGATTTTTCATAAACCTGAGGGAGATGGACGGGAAATGTTGCAGGCTCTATCGGGAAACACGCATGAAGTTTACACAGGTCTTGCTGTACGAAAAAATGAGAAGGTATTTTCAGGGGTTGAAAAGACAAAGGTTACTTTCAATTCTATTGGAGAAAAGGAAATCTCCTCTTACATTAAAGGACTCCACGGAAGGGATAAAGCAGGGGGCTATGGCGCTCAAGAAATGGGAAGCCTTTTAATAAAAAGGATTGAAGGGTGTTTCTACAACGTGATAGGATTGCCCGTGAATACTCTTCGCCACTGTTTAGCAAATGTTGGAATTGATTTATGGGACGCTTTCTCCTCTTAATTCTCACCCTCTTTTCCCCTCTTTGTGGAGCGATTTCTAAAAACCAAGTTCTTTACCTGATGCAAGCGGGAGAGGTTAAACGGGGGATCAAGCTTTACCAGGACTATGTCATTGAAAATGGAAAGCATGATTTTTCAATCCTTGAGCAAATGAGCTATATCCTCTTGAAGCAAGGGGCAACAAATGGTGATGAGGAAACACTTCTCCTCAGTATGTATGGCCTTGGGATTGCAGGGTCAACGGAGGGAATGGACCTTTATGAATTGGGGATGAAAAGTCAAAATCCCATGACACAGATGGCAACGATTCAATTCCTCAGCCACCTTCAAGAAGATGGGGTGGAGCGCCTCCTTTTTAAGGCTTTTTCCTCCCCTTTTCTACTGATTCGAATGGAGGCTGCTCACGCTCTAGCCCTCCGCCGCTCCGACACCGTTGTGGGAATGATTGACTCTCTCATGCAAAAACTTCCCCCCTACTTCCACGTCTATTTTCCCGAGCTGTTTGCAATGATTGGAACTCCTGATGCCATGGGAATTTTAAAGCGGATGGTTGGTCACCCTTACTTAAATGTCCGCCTTGCATCGATCCTATCAGCTGCAAAATATGGGCGCGATGATTTCCTCACACAGATCCGAGCAGGGATCACCCATTCGAACCAAGCAGAACAAGAAACGTGTGCGGCAGCTCTTGGGTTTTTAAAAGATTCCCATTCGATTCCCCTCCTTAAAAACCTTTCAAACTCAAGCTATATCGACGTAAAGCTCGCGGCATGTCATGCTCTATCAAAGCTAGGAGAGACCTCTTTTCAGGAATCGATTGTAGAAAGTGCTCTCCATAAAAATCCACTCGCCATTCCGATCCTTTTCGACATCCCCAATGGAGAGATGCTCCTTACTGAGCTCCTCTCCGATTATCAATTTCAAACCCGAGCAAATGCAGCCCTGGTCCTTCTAAAGAAGCGAAACCCTAAATGCGTTCCCACCATCATGCAGATGCTCATCAAGGATGAGAGAGATTTAGGATTTCAACCTGTCTACTCCCTAGGACATGCCCTGATGGCATGGAAAGTGATCCCTTCCGCAACTCATTACGGAAAAAAAATGAAGCAAGACATTGTTGGAATCTCCCTTGCCCTTCGGGAACAAATCTTGCAAAATGCGTTAGAGCTTCCCCAAGAAGATTTCCTAAAAATCGCGCGGACAATTTTTCAAAAAAAAGAAAACGAGCTGATCCCTTTATTGGTCCACCTTCTTGAAAATCTTAAAACTCCTGAAGCGATCGCCCTCTTGCAAGAGGAGTCCTCTCACGCAGGAGCCCCTTTTATTCGAACTTATTGCCATCTCGCCCTCTCAAGGCTTGGAGTAGAAGGGCCCCATCGAGAGCTCCTAATTCAGTGGATTGAAAGTCAAAAAAATCACGAGCTTTTTCAGTTCCGTGAAATGCTTTCTTGGACCGAGAGAAAGGAGGCTACCTCCTCTTTTGTTTTAACTCCTAAAGAAACATCCCGTTTGCTCATAGAGGGGTACGAAGCTTTGGCTGATCGTCATGAAAAAGAAGGGATCGATATTCTCCTATCAGCTATCCGAGAAGGGCACGAAAAAAATCGCTTTGCCCTTGCTGGACTCTTGCTCAAGGCGATCCAATAGGGTATACTTCTTCTGTAATTGTTGGATGAATCGATGCGCCTATCTCTTTTTCTACTCTTTCTTTTGACTGCTTCCCTATGTGGCGCTCAAGAATTTACCGTTGATCTAAAGGATCCGCAGTATCACCACGGAGTGATCTCGACCCATAATGGAGGGGTGATCACATCGCCAGAGCTTCGAGTTCAAGCGCGCCATATCGTCTATACCAACCGACTTGAAAAGGGAGAGACGATCCATCGACTCGTAGCAGAAGGAGATCTGATGCTCGAAAGTGGAGGACATACTTATGTGGGACGTCGCTTAGAATATGACTTCGTAACCAA
>JAGROK010000042.1 GCA_020440285.1 Chlamydiia bacterium
CAATAATAAATTAATGGAGGCATAATTATGGCAACACAAACAACTGGAGCAGCAAGAGTCACTACTCCCGCTCCTAACCCTTATAGATCACAAACAAATGATAAAAAAGATCCGACCAGAGCAAAATTGGAGACTCTAATGGAAACAACCCCGTTTCCATCTCAAGATCCTAAAAAAATGCCGGTTGTCCGCACATATATTTCTAGCATTGCTAATACAAATCACAATTCTGAAGATGTTATTGAAGTTCATGTGAATGGTAAATCTACTACACGAGTTGGTCTTAAAGAGATCCAGCCAGCTGTCACTCAAAAATTTTGGAAAGGAGACTATAGGTGGAGATCAGACTATAGAAGCTCAGAAAGTACCTATAACTTTACGGTAACAGCCCACTCTAACGGCAAAGATTATCAGAAAGAGCTTAATCCATTCCATGAAGCTGCAACCTTAAAGATTTTTCAAAAGAACGCAGAAACTTTTGCATATTTTTTAGAGGGAAATAATGACCGTGTTCTACAAGCTGGACACCTTGAGCCAACCTCTCTTCCAGCTGTGCAAGACAAGATTGATGATGCTTCTTCAAATGAAAAATTTCTCAGTGACGATGATAATGCAGACTTCTTACTCAGAAAGATGGTATCAGAGCTGCACCCCACCCATTTGCAATAGAAGGAAACAACTAAAATGAACATTTTAGAAAGTCAACTCCTTCTCCTTTTGCTGGGGCAGGAAAAAAAGAAAAAGTAAAAAGAGACCTTGAAGCGATCCGCGTCAGGGTTTTTTATTAGAGGGTGTTTAATAATTGCTTTGGGCATTGGAAAAAGGGATTTTTTCCTAGGAGAACTGTTTGGAGATCGGAGTAAACTTTGAAAAGTTTGCGGAGATCGAAAACAGGTTTCATAGGAGAAAAGATTTTTTCCATTAATGCCCGAATGAATTGTTAAACACCCTCTAGGTACAGACAATTTTCTGATAATCCGCTGCAGGGATTAAAGTCTCTAGCTCCTCAGGGTTAGAGGGGGCAATCTCGAAGAGATACCCCTCCCCTTCTGGAGCCTTATTGAGAAGAGAGGGATCATCCTTAAGGTTTTCATTAATTGCGGTCACGGTCCCTGAAATGGGGGAATAGATATCAGCAGCAGCCTTTGTCGACTCCAGAACTGCTATCTCTTCTCCTCCCTTCACCTTTTGCCCTACTTCGGGGAGTTCTACATAAACGATCTCACCAAGCTCTTTTCGAGCATGACTTGAGATCCCCACTTTTCCTTCTGCGTACCACTCATGTGATTCTGTATATCTCATAATGAACCTATATAGCTAAAGTAGTTTAAAATAGTAACAATTCATCCAGATCTTTCCACCGAAAATTTTACACTCGATCTTGCTTACCTTACATGAAGCCAGCTTCGTTCTTTCGCGCTTCATTTTCAATGAAAATCTTCTGTCCAATTATTACTATTTTAAACTAATTCAGCTATAAGCTCCATTGTTGCCCACAGGGCAGGGTGTTTCTCCAAATTAAAAAAATCTGAAGAGAGGTTAAAATGTTGCTTTTCTCCATTTTTCCTTTGAAATCGATAGGAAAACCCTAGCCGTTTAAATTCGATCGGATCGAACCCATAAAGGATCTCTTTGGGAAGGGAAATCTCAGCTCCCTTTCTCTCAGTTTTTATTGAAAAAAGGCTCGCATCAGCAAGGTCATGCCGATCCTCTCCCCGAAAGGGGGTCACTTCCATCCCTTGATTTTCACTTAAATCAAATCGAAAGTGGTGGCAAAAGCGGGTGATTACATTGGAGCTTTTCACATCCCGTGTATCGATAAAAAGATCTAAAAGATCGCCACCTTCAATCTCTAATTTGCATTTTAGCTCTACGTAAAGTCCAACAGGGCTCCACAGAAGGGCAACATCGACTAAATGCCCTTCACCACTTAGCCCCGTTACGTTTGGAAGAAGCCCTTTTTTAAACCCTTTCTTTTTGTCAGCTTTTGGGATTTTTCCTCGCACTTCAAAAAAGGGTGCTGGACTTAAAGGTCTAAGATCTTTCAGAGTTGACATGTTTGAAAGTAATCGCTCCTTGCTTTTGAATCCGATCGATAAGATCGGTCATTAAAAACTGCTCCGCTTCTTTCGATAAAATGGCCTGCCCCTGTTTCATTTGAGCAGCAAAATTTTCATCAGGGGCTATCTTTTCTTGAAGCTGGAAAAAAGATAACTGGTTATTCCCTCTGTGAGCAACTTCAGACCAACTCTTTTCAACCATCGAAAAGATCTCTGAGTTAAACCAAGAACTTTTCTCATGGTTTTTAAACACAAGATCTTCTTTAACAAGAAGCCATTGAGACGAAAGCTCTTCTTTCTTTTTAAGCTTTCCACCCTCTTCTTTTGCTCCACCCTTCATTAAAAAAGAGCTCCCCTCTCCAAGACATCGAATTTCTTTCTCAGCTACTCTCACATATGGAAAAAGGCGATACTTAGGGTAAAACTCATCGAGCCTTTCATACCGATCTTCAGGAAGGGCTACCCCTAATTGGACAATCTCTTTTTCAATGGCACTTAAAAGATCAGAATAGACAAGGCGTCCTACCTCATTTTTGACTTCACTTAAAGGCTTCCACTCATTGTCTTCTGTTTTGAAAATTGCTGGACTATTCACCCGCACTTTTGGGTAAGAGGCTTCCAAATGCTTTTGCAAAAGAGTATCCAAGATTCCCCGCTCGTTTGCTTCAGCAAAGGTCAAGGCGCTCTTTTTTAAATCTCGATCGATCACGTGGAAACGGTAGTAAGTCTCTTGATCATCTGTGAACTGTTCCAATTGATCTTTCGCTTTAATCGCTCTAGGATCGCTATCAAGCTCTCCTTTGAGGATTGTTTCTGAAAATAACTTTGCAAGCTTTTCCCCCGACTCTACTCCTTCAAAGGGAAGGCTTTTTCCATTTGGTGAAAAACTCACCTCCCGGATATTCATATGCTTTTGATTGAGAGCGTCTCGAATCCATTCAGGATGCTTTTCTACAATTTTCCCCCTTGAAAAACGATCAATTTTGTCGCGAAGGGAAGGTTCTATCCCCTCTAGCGCTGCAAAATACCCTTCCGCATCTTCTCCCTTCTTTAAAGCAAGTTGTGGAAACTCTTTTTCTAGTAGAACATAATTTTCCTTCTCAAGTTGCCACTCCCACATCTCTTTGATGCTCACTCCAAGGGCTACTTCATCTTTTTTCACCTCGGCAACTTCGACTAAAAATCGCTCCTCAACAAGCTCAGGACATTTTTTTTCAAGCTCCTCAATCGAGACAAATTCCCTGGGAAGAGGTAGCTTCTCTTTTCGATGACTCGCCACTTGATCTAAGTAGAGTTCGAGTTTCATGAGCGATGCAAAGTCTCTGAGGTCAATGGCTTCTGGAAGGTGGTAAAGGGTCACATTCGCCGCTTTCGATGCAAAGCCATAAAAGGTTTGGTAAACATGGGGATCAACAAAAACAGCTCCCCCAACATCTTCAAAAAGGCGGCGGAAAAGCATCACCTTCTGCCACGTGTGCACCATCTCTTTTTCATTCATCTCTAAAGTATAAAGTTGCTTCTGCCAAAGGGATGCAATCTCTTCTTGAGAGACACTTTCTTTTCTCATTTGCGTTTGGATTGCTTCATATCCATTCCGAATTAAATCAACGCGGGCCTCTTCATAACTTACTTCGTATCCCTTCTCCTTAGCAATCAGACTCGCATTCAAAATGAACTGGGCCGACAGATGAATAAATCGAGAACCAAACCACTCTTCTAAACTGCGACATTGAAACACATTTAGGTTTGCCCTTTGCAAAATAGGGTCGGGCTGAATCCAGCTGTAGTGCCTTTCTTGAAAGGTTAAATATTCCCTAAGGATACCAGGAGGAAATGCTGTTTCTCCTAAGTATAAATTCACAAGGAGAGAAAAAGTATCTGGGTTCATCTCAGTCATTTCTTTCAAAAACTTATCCAAATTGAGTTTTTGAGAAGGAAGCACCTGCGCCCATAAATTTTCTACGCTAATAAAAGGAGCAGAGGGATGGCGATAAGGACGAAATTCTTTGTGGTGGGCCATCCTCTCTTGAAGCTCATCCTTTAACTCATCGAAATAATGGGTGACTAGCAGAGCTGCAACCCCTGTCCCTAAGAG
Organism: Chlamydiia bacterium; assembly: GCA_020440285.1. Taxonomy (GTDB): domain Bacteria; phylum Chlamydiota; class Chlamydiia; order Chlamydiales; family Simkaniaceae; genus Neptunichlamydia. The sequence continues at coordinate 4,156 of JAGROK010000042.1, forward strand.
ATCTTTCCGAATTACCCCATCATTAAAAAAATTAGGCATCATTCCTTTTTCAGTAAGGGCAATGTCATTACGATCGCTCCCCAAAAACCGGACCATTTTATCAACGTCACTTTTCATCATCTTGGAACCATCAATTGTATGGCCAATGCAGGTATCTTCAATTTTTTGAGGAGCATTAACGGTGCTGTGCGTTCCAAAAAATGAAAAAGAGATTACAATGACAACAGCAATGACGACGAAAAAATAACGTTGATATTTGCGGAAAAAATCTAACATAGGACACTTCCAGTGATTCTAAAACAGCCCATCGTACCAAACCTTTTCCTTTCCTGCAAGAGAGAGTAAAAAATCTTTGACACATAAACTGACTTAGCTATAAAAGCACCAAATATGGCACGAGAAAGTTCGAAACAGCGTTGGCTCCTAGGTATTATCAGTGCAGTTGCAGCAATTGGTGGTCTTCTCTTTGGGTATGACACTGGGGTGATTTCAGGAGCAATCCTTTATATCAAGACAGAATATGCTATGACTACCTTGCAAGAAGAGCTCATCATCAGTATGGTCTCTTTAGGAGCGATTTTTGGAGCTTTGTCAGGAGGTCCTCTCTGCGATCGTCTAGGAAGAAAAAAAATTGTCCTTTCATCTAGCCTTGTTTTTATTATCAGTGCAATTGGTCTTTCCTTTTCAGGGTCAATTCATGAGCTCATCATCTGGAGGCTTTTCGTTGGTTATGCGATCGGGATTTCCTCAGCAACTGCCCCCCTCTACATTGCCGAACTCTCCCCTCGCTATATTCGAGGTGCTCTCGTTACCATTAATCAGTTATTCATCACAATTGGAATCCTCTCCTCTTACCTCATTGGTCTTCTTTTTGTTGAGACGCAATCGTGGCGCACCATGTTTGCTATTGCAGCAATCCCCGCTGCGATTCAGTTTATTGTGATGTGTTTCTTCCCCGAAAGCCCCCGTTTCCTCACTAAAATCGGAGAGAAGGGAAAAGCTCTTGCTGTTTTAAAGCATTTCCGAGGAAGCGAAGAAGATGCCGCACTAGAAATCTCCCACATTGAAAAAATGATCCAAAAAAAAGCGGGAGGTTGGTCAGAGCTTTTTACAAGGCGCATTCGTCCAGCCCTTTTGGCGGGGCTTGGAGTGACCATTATCCAGCAAATTACTGGGATTAATACGATCATCTATTACGCTCCAACCATTTTCAAATTTGCCGGTTTTGGTTCAGACAAAGCAGCCCTTTTGGCCACCACTTGGGTGGGCGTTGTCAATGTTCTTATGACGTTTGTAGCGATTTATCTTCTAGATCGGGTTGGGAGGAAGCCTCTTCTCCTTTTTGGACTCGGAGGGATGGTCGTCAGCCTGATTGTTCTAGGGATCGGCTTTCACCAAAAAGTTTCCCTCTTCTTTGTTGGAATCATCTGTTTGGTCTGCCTCTTTACCTATATCGCATCGTTTGCCTATAGCCTGGGCCCTATCGGATGGCTCCTTAACTCAGAGATCTATCCCCTCCATATTCGAGGAAAAGCCATGGGTGTGGCAACCTGTGCGAATTGGGTTTCTAATTTTATCGTCACAGCCACCTTCCTCAATCTCATTCAGCTGCTCGGAAAATCGGGCACCTTCTGGCTCTACGGCCTGATAGGCTTTTTGGGCCTCTTTTTCATCTGGAAAAGGGTCCCAGAGACCAAAGCCAAGTCCCTCGAGGAAATCGAAGAGTTCTGGAAATAACACTTTCAAAAAAGTTATTTAACTAGCTTAAAATCAATCATTTAAACGATTATACTTTTGTAAACAACTAAAA
>JAGROK010000043.1 GCA_020440285.1 Chlamydiia bacterium
CTAAAAACTTGTTGCGAAACATTGGGAGATACCATTTGAGGTTTTGGAAGATAGACCTTTTTCAAAATAAGAAAGCTCACTAAGCTTCCCACAAGGCCGATAACGCACCCAATCATGAGGGTTTCTAATCCACTTAACTTAATGTGAAAAGAGCCGAGGCCGTTCATTAAAACGCTCATGGTAAAAACCAGGAGGACAATAAAGACGAGAATAGGGATTAACTTTCTTGTTGCATGGATTGGGTTCATTGCAAAGAGAATCTTCCTCTGCAACGTACTAAAAATCATATAGGCAAAAAGACCGCTGAGAGCAGGTGAAATGACCCAAGAAAGGGCAATCCGTCCCACCTCGCTCCATTGAACCGCATCCATTCCTCCCGCTAGAACTCCAAACCCAAGGAGGGCACCAACGATGGCATGGGTTGTTGATACTGGCCACCCAAAGTAAGAGGCAATTTGGAGCCACAGAGCTGTTGAAGCAAGGGCTGCAAGCATTCCATAAAGGAGCGTCTGAGGGTGATGGGCAAAAAGATCTGGGTTGACAATCCCATTTTGCATTGTTCGGGAGACATTTCCTCCCAGGAAAAAGGCTCCACAAAACTCCAAAATTCCTGCAATAATGACTGCTTTAAAAAGGGTGAGTGCTCCCGATCCAACTGAAGTCCCCATGGCATTAGAAACATCGTTCGCTCCAATATTCCAAGCCATATAGAAGCCGGCGAGTAAAACAAGAATGGTCAAGATTGTATCAACAGGCATGCTCTATTTTAGTTCTAATATCATCCGAATGCGGTTTGCAAGTTTTTCAGAAAGGTGAGAAATTTTATTGATCTCTTCAACCAAGCGCGTATAGAGGTAGAATACAGGGGTTTTTACCTCTTCTGCCGTTTTGAAAAACTCCTTTAAAAGAGAGTGCTTCATTTTATCTGCTTCGTATTCAAGGCGTGATGTTTTTTCGACAATCGTTTTCACCTTTTCTGCTTCAATTCCCCCGAATGAAGATTCTAAAAGCTCGTGAAGCTCTTTGATAATATTTCTAGCGTCCCAGAAAGCCTCCATGTTCTTCTTAAAGAGTTGATCGAGGTGGTGACATAACTCTCCGAGCTCTTGAGTAGGATAAAGGGTAAGAAGCTCTCCGATGTCTTCCGCCTTATCAGCAATGCTGTCTTGCATCGATAAGATTTCCAAAAATTGAGCCCGGTCGATCGGTAAAAATAAACTTTTTGGCAAATGATTCCGAATATCATTCTTAGTAAGATCAGCTTCATGCTCGAGTTTATTAAGCTCCTTCACAAGGGCCTCGAGTTCATCGGGCGTTTTGTCGATCAAGTGATCGAAAACCTCGGTCAGTTTTTTCATCACGCCACTTACTTTTTGCATATGAGATTGGAGGGGATGAAAAGGGGATTTCCCAAAAAGGCGGGCAATCGTTGTGAGCATAAATCTTCTCAGCTATTTTTACTTCTCCGAATCCTATCAAAAAATCTTATTTAGTGGTACACTATTCCTATGAATTTGCTGCAGATTGTCGCTGATGGAAGCCCGGGTGGTGGAACAACGTTTGTTCTGGAGATGATCAACTCTCTTGAGAGTCCCACACTCGTGACCCAAAAAGATTCTTATGCTATCGAAGCTGCGGGGGATGTCCCCAAGTATGGGATTGATTTTTTCTCTTCCCCCCTCGATTTTCGAATTCCAATCCAAATGCAAAAGATCATTGATAAGGTTAAGCCCGATATCATCCATGTACATGGGTTTCGAGCGGCTTATTTTTTAAGTTTTTGCAAGAAAAGGGCACCAACGGTCTATACCATTCACGGTCTTCATGGCATTTATACCAATACCCCTTTTACAAAATGGGGGCAAAGAAGGGCGATTCGAAAATCAGACGTTACGATCTTTGTCTCCCACGCAGAAGAAGATATCGCTCTTAAACATGACCTTTTAAGGGGGGCTAACCACTGCGTGATTCCAAATGGGATTAATATAAAAGACTTTCCCAAAAGAGGGGTTTTGAAAGAAAAACTTCTAGGCTTTGTGGGACGCCTTTCCAAAGAAAAGGACCCCCTCTTTCTCTTAAAAGTGATGGAGATTCTAGGTCCTAAAGGGTACCACTTAAAGGTGATTGGAGGAGGGGAGCTTGAGGATCAAATGAAAAAGAGCCCCTTTGTCACTGTGACGGGAAAACTTTCTAGGGAAGAGGCCTTAAAACATCTCGTTGAAGTAGAAAGGGTGTTGATCCCTTCTATTTGGGAAGCGTCTGGTCTGGTCCTTTTGGAGGCCATGGCGCTCGAGATCCCCGTTATCGCCTCCCGGATCCCCCCTTTTGAAGAGGCGGCCCTTCCAGGTCCCCTCGCAACACTTATCGACGAAAAAGACCCTCAAAAGTATGCCGATGCAGTTCTTGCAAAAGAAGATTATACCACTTCTGCAAAAAAACGTTTTGAGGAAGCGTATCTTTGGGGTAGGTGCATGAGCGCGTATCTAAAAATTTATGCAAATATCAGCGACCGCTCTTTTTCAGAAAGTTCTCTCCATTCCCCTTCTTGAAGGGGGCCCATCCGGAGACCTCCGATGCGGATCCTTGAAAGAGAGAGGAGTTTGAGGCCAGCATTTTGAACCATGAGGCGCACCTCCCTTTTTTTTCCCTCTTTTACAACGATTTTAATCGTGCCACGCCTCACCTTTGTCACTTTAGAGGGGCGGATCCACTTTCCTTCAATGAGAGTCCCTTTCGATAGTGCGGTCAAATGGGTGTGGGTAATCTCTTGCTCTGTTTTGACAAGGTATTCCTTGCTGAGATTATTTGAAGGGTGAATCACTTTTTGAGCAAAATCACCATCGTTGGTGACGAGAAGAAGACCTGTCGTATCTCGGTCAAGACGGCCAATTGTGAATAGACGATTTTTGACTTTTGAAAAAAGATCGATCACAAGCTTTTTTTCCCCAATCCGCTTGTTGGAGCAGATGAAGCCCTTCGGCTTGTTTAGAAGGTAATAAACTTTTTCATCCTTAAGCTCAATTTGTTTATCATCGATAAAGATTTTATCTTTCATCGGATAAACAAACGTTTGAGGGAGAGTAACGATTTCTCTGTTTACCCGTACTTTTCCCTCAAAGATGAGGGCTTCACAGGAGCGGCGGGAGGCGATCCCCGCTTTGGCCAAAATTTTACTTAAACGATTTGGTTCCATGAAAACATTATAAAAAAAGTGTCGGAATAAGGCAATCTATTCTATGATGATCTGTATGGAAAAAGGTGGAAAACTCATCCTTCTCAGGCACGGAAAGTCTGATTGGAATCAAAAAAATCGCTTTACAGGGTGGGTCGATGTCCCCTTAAGTAAGAAGGGAGTTGCCGAGGCTCAGAGAGCAGGGGAGAGAATCAGTCATATCGATTTTGATGTGATCTTCATCTCATCGCTCATGCGGGCTCAGATGACAGCCATGATTGCAATGAGTGAACATAAAAGTGAAAAAACCCCTGTGATTCAACATGAGGGTGGGGGAAAGCTCGAAGAGTGGGGAAAGATCTTTGATCCAAAAGCAAAAGAAAGCTGCATCCCTGTTTATATTGCGTGGGAGCTTAATGAAAGGATGTATGGAGAGCTGCAGGGACTTGATAAGGATGAAACGCGGGCGAAATTTGGCGCCGATCAAGTCAAGATTTGGAGGCGCAGTTTTGACACCCCTCCTCCAAAAGGGGAAAGTTTAGAGATGACTGCAAAAAGAGCGATTCCCTATTTTAAGGACAAAGTGATGCCTTATCTTTACGAAGGGCAAAACGTTTTAATTTCTGCTCATGGAAATTCCCTTCGCTCCATTGTCATGTTTCTCGATAACCTTTCAAATGAAGAAGTTCTCAATTTAGAAATCCCGACGGGGGAGCCTCTTTGCTATCACTTCCACGGAAAGCAATGGGAAAAACAGAAGCTTGATTGATGATTTACTTAGATAACGGGACGATTGCGCGCCCCTCTTCTCACCTTATTAACCAAATGCAGCCCTTCTTAAAGAGGCATTGGCATTCCTTGACGGCTCCCTATTTGAAAGGGAAAGAGCCGTTTATCTCTATTGAGCGCTCCATCGGTGATCTTCGAGCTTTTGTAGGAGCCCATCCGAAAGATCTTTTTCATTTTACCCCTTCTGGAAGCGCTGCAATCTCTGCAGTTTATCACTCTGTTTATTTCGATCACATTGTGCAAAGTGGAAAAAATCACATCTTAACAACGGCAACAGAAGAAGCTCCAATCCACCTCTTAGGAAAACATTTTGAAAAGCTTGGCCTTTATCAAAAGGTGGTTCCCCTTAACGAAAATGGACAGATGACAAGAAAAGCACTAGAAGAAGCGATTTCCCCTAAGACAGCTCTTGTCTCTCTTTCTTGGGCAAATGGTCTGACCGGTGTCACCCATCCCATATGGGAACTTTCAGAGGTGTGTCGAGAAAGAGGAATTCTTTTTCATGTTGATGCCTCCCATGTTTTAGGAAAGCTTTACTTTAAATTTGAAGAACTTCCAATAGACTTTTTAACGTTTGATGGACCAACTCTTCATGGCCCTAAAGGGAGTGGAGGTGTTTTTATTAGACGGGGCGTTGACTTTACGCCAATCATTCCAGAAGGGATGGAGGGGGCAGATCTTAATACCCCAGCCCTTATTGGACTTGGAATTGCGATTGAAGAATTGAGCGAGTCTTTTGACCACCTTTGCATGGAAGGGGCCCGCCTTCGAGACAAACTTGAAGAGGGGATTAAGCTTGCCCTTCCTGAAGTAGAGATTCTCTACAAAGAGGGGGAACGCCTTCCAAATACAACCGCAATGATTTTTCCAAATGTTCATAGCGAGCTTCTAGCTTTTCATCTTCGTGAACAAGGGGTTTTGGTTTCATTTGGAGGAGGGCAAAAGCAAAAGCTCGAACATTTAACAGGGTCAAAATGTGCCCTCTCCTTTAGCCTTTCAAGGGAGACGACAGAAGAAGAGATCGACCAAGCACTCGGAATCATCGTTGCTTGCGCAAAAAAGTGCCAAACCTTTTCTCAAGGAGTAGGCATATGAAACCTTATCCTTGGAATGATTATAGCAACCTTCTTATAGAGAGAATCTTAACCCCCAGAAATCTTGGGACATTTAAAGAAGGAAAAGGGGGCATGCAAGAGATGCGTGTTGTGACCGGAAGGGGAGAATCTGCAGGAAACGCCCTTGTCATCTCTCTTGTTGTTGATGAGACCGATGGGATCATTGCAGACGCTAAATTTAGAGCCTTTGGAGAAACGGCTCTTATCGGAGCTGCCGATGCAGCGTGCGAAGTCCTTCTTCGGAAAAGCTATGACCAAGCAAAAAGGCTTTCGGCCGATCTTATCGATCGAAAATTAAGAGACTTTACGAATATTCCCGCTTTTCCCAAAGAGGTCGAGTCCCATCTGAATTTGGTCCTTTCTGCCATTGAAGAGGCTGCAGAAAAGTGTGGTGATATCCCCCTCAAAGACCCCTCTATTTCCCCTCCAGTGCCCGCTGATCAAATGGGAGAGGGGGGGCATCCAAACTGGCACCTATTTTCTCCTGACGAGAAACTTGACCATATTAAAGAGGTGATTCGGGATGAGATCCAACCCTATATCGAGCTAGATGCAGGGGGGATTGAAGTCTCTGCATTTAACAACGAAAGTGAAGTGGTGATTGCCTATCAAGGGGCATGCACCTCCTGCCCCTCCTCTACCGGGGCAACTCTCGATGCCATCCAACAAATTCTTCGTTCTCGCCTATCACCAGTCCTCCAAGTAAAACCCGACCTATCACTCCTTAGTTTTTAGCGCATTTATAGTGCTTTCAATCTAAAATTTTAAACCTAAGTCGCTCTTTTATACTAATTGAAATTTTAAATAATACAGGCGCGGTGTAAACTGTTTTCTCAAACGGAGAAACAGTATGGAAGCAACGATACTCATCCCCAAAGAGCTACCAGAAAAGCAAGACTTCACAAAGTTATATAAATTCTCAAAA
>JAGROK010000044.1 GCA_020440285.1 Chlamydiia bacterium
GATCGAGCGTAAAATTATCGGTGGAAAGATCTGGATGAATTGTTACTATTTTAAACTACTTTAGCTATAACGGTAATATGAGTAAAATAGCCTATTTAAGAAAGATTGCCCCATGCTTATTTGCAGTCCTTGTTGACATCATGGGGTTTGGTTTGGCCCTCCCTGTCCTTACCTCTTTGTTTACAACAGGGGATTTTCTTCCAGGATCAACTCCTGAAGCAGTCCGTTACGGATATCTTGCTATAGGGCTAATTCTCTATCCTTTTTTTATGTTTTTTGGCTCTTCCTTGATGGGAGATTTATCAGACATTGTGGGACGGCGGAAAATCCTAATGTACTGCATGGCAGGCTTTTTTATTGGCTTCTTTCTTATGGGACTTGGAGTAGGGGTGAAGAGCTTATCGATCCTTTTTATTGGCCGCTCTATTACAGGAATCACTGCTGCGAGTCTTCCAACAACAATGGCTGCGATTGCAGATAGTAGTTCTCGGGAAAGTAAAGCAGCGAACATGAGCTATGTTGTCTTCGTTCAAAGCATTGGGTTTGTTTTGGGTCCTCTTCTAGGGGGAGTTCTTTCAAATCCTAACCTTGTTTCTTTTTTTAGTGAGGCCATTCCCTTCTACGCAGCAGCAATTTTTGCATTGATTGCCTTTATTTGGATTACAAGCGCCTTTCATCCCAAAGAGGTTTTAAGCAATAAAAAAATGCATCCTTTGCGTGTAATTCTTGTCTTTTTTGATGCTGCTAAACACCCGCGCATTCGTCTCCTAACCACAGGGTTTATCTTCCACCAACTCGGAATTGGTCTATTTGTTCAGACTATTTTGATCTATCTTCAACAGGCGTTTAATTATAAAGCATTTGGTATGGGCCTTTTTAACGCCTACATGGGATTTTGGATGGGGGTAGGAGTTGCAATGGTCCCCTTTTTTTCTAGGCGGTATCAGATTGAAAAGATGGCTGCAGTTTCCCTAGCTCTTTTTGGAGTCTCAACCCTTCTCATCTCCTTTTCATCGATGGAATGGCTCATTTGGTTTTTCATGATCTTTTTTGGGATGTTCAGCACCATTGCATGGTCGTCGATGCTCACCTCATTTTCCCACGCTGTCGATGAGGAATCGCAAGGGTGGGCTCTTGGGATTACGGGATCTGTTGTGGCTCTAACATTTATGATTTCAGCCCTTTCTCCTAATCTTATCCCATCCCTTGGCGTGATGCCTATTGTAGGTTTAGGGGGAGTTTTTATCCTCCTGGGGTCTTTCATTGTTTTCCGCTATTGCAAGCGGTATGAACTTAAGTGAACTATCATCTGCTGGACGTAGTTCTGAAATTCTTCTGAGCGTGCACATTCAGGAATAAAGAAGCTCCAATCATAGAGGGTTTGATTAGAAATGCCAAAAGGCTTTTCCTTAAGATAAGAAAGTCCCCAAATGAGCCAGCTGGGAGAATACCTCATTGTCAGCTGTATCATCATATGCCACTTATAAACCTGTTGAGATGTTGCATAGAGGAGCTCTTCATCAAAGGGGGTGCTAAAAATATAGGAATAGGGAAGGGGGTCATAAAAACCTCCTAGAATCTCCTCCTCGATGAATTTGAGAAGAGTTGCTGGATGTCCATCAGCATAGGGGATGATTTTTTCATAAATTCCCGATTGAATGGCAAACTCTTCTCGCACATTATCAACCCACACATGAAAATGGACACCTTGCTCAAAAGGGGTTTGTCCTTCCCTAACCTCCATTAAGGAAGAGGTAGGAGGGTGTGTTTGCTCTCTTGGAAGGTGGGTGATATAGCGGATGTCTGGAAAGAGAGTTCCTACAAGAAAGGCTTCTTTTTCTTCTTCTGAGAAGTGATGGGCATCGCAATACTTCTCACCGAGGTAAAGATGGGTCATTGGCCCAGCGGCCCATCCGTTCAAGGTAAGAGAGATAAGAATCGCAAGGCGCTTGATCACATTCGGTAGATCTTAAACTTTAAGAAGCTCAGCTTTAATCACAGCAAAAACGGCATTTTCATCAATCCATTTTGATTTTGAAATAGCAGCTTTAATGGCCTCTATAGTTTCCTTTTGCCCTTCTAAGTTATGGGCCACTTCAAACTCTAGAATTTTAATCAGGAGGTTTTGTTGCCATTCAGGATCACTTTCCTTTAAGGCAAGCTGTTTTCCTTTTTCAAGATAAGGGAGAGCTTTTTCTAACCCTAACCCTTCGACTAGTGCTGGAAGAAGGAGAAGGAGACCATTTGGTTCATCTGAAAATTCCTTTTCATATCTTGCAATGAGGCGTGCAATCTCCTCCTCTTTATTGTACCCTTCATGCTTTACACTTTCCATAAAGAGATCGATCATCGCATTATACTGCCACCAAGGATCACCTATTTCAACAAAAGCTCTTTCAGCATAGTCAATCTGATAAGAAACAATATGAGAGATTAAGTATTCAAGATTAAAATCATACTTTTCTGAGTCATTAGGATGTTTTTGCTTTGATGATTGAATCTGACGGATAAAGGTCAAAAAGTCTTCTTCTAAGTAAGGCTTAAGGACGGGATATTTCATTTCTAGCTCAACAATGTCCATTAAAGCTCCTATTTTATTCTCATCAGGGTAGATAGAGTTAAGACATTTTAGTTCACCAGAATATACATTGTCATGAATCCTTTGGGCATTCGTTCTAAGCAATTGCATGTAGTCTGAAAGGTGGGGATCATTTCCTTCGGCAGCCATTTCAATAAGCATGGTTAGAGCACCTAAAAAAGTGAATGTGCTTTTTTGCTCTGCCCCTTTTTTTATGAGCTCATAAGTTTTAAAAAGGGTTTGATGAAGCTCTGGTTTCGAGCAGAAGAACTGCACTCTTGCTAGCATCAGATGGGAGCCATAGTAATCTGGGACATCGGCGGCAAATTTTAATGCAGATTGATAGAGATCTTGAAGAGTTTTCTCAGCTTCAGGAAAGTTTCTCCGTTTTTCTTCTTCATAAATAGCAAGGATTTGTTCTCCAAAAACAGCATAGAAATAGGGGTTTTGACCCCCAATGACTTTTTTTGCCTCTTGAAGAGATAGAGTAGCCTCTTTAGGTTCTTGATACTTTGAGAGTTCAAGGTATCCGAGAGCTTTTTCTCTAATGTCTTGGATTTTAGTAATGAACGTTTTTGCCAAGATGGGGTCAGAAGGGGCGATTTTTTGAACCACGAGTAAGTATCCAGCATCCCTTTCAGATTCAAATTGAAGTTCAGAAATAAGAGAGGTTAACCCTTTGCAAATTTCCCCTATGGGAGCTGTATGGGAGATCGTCCGGAGGTTGCTCGTAATGGATCGGTAAAGCCCTTCTTCCTGCACCAGGCGAGTCATTCCTGAGTTCACTCCAGGATCTTGATAAGATGTTGTCGCCTCTTCAGTGACGGTTTCCTCTGAAAAATCTGTAGAATAAAATTCACTGCCAAGAACAGGTGTTTCGCAATTTACTTCTTCAATGCTCATCGTTACCTCCGAAAATTTCTAGGGGGGATTCTACCGTAAGACGACTTATTATGACAAGCTAATTGTGGAAAAAGAGGATGACATCGCCATCTTGGACGATGTAATCTTTTCCTTCGGAGCGGGCTTTTCCAGCCTCTTTCGCACCGACCCGCCCTGCATAAGTGACCATGTCGTTGAAGGAGACCACTTCGGCGCGGATGAATCCTTTTTGGATGTCGGTGTGGATTTTTCCTGCTGCTTCCTGAGCTGTGGCACCTCGGGAGATGGTCCAGGCGCGGGTTTCTTGCTCTCCGGTAGTGAGGAAGGTAATGAGCCCAAGGGTTTCAAAGCCTACCTTGATCAGTCGGTTGAGACCTGGCTCTTTAAGACCGAGGGTTTCAAGGTATTCTTTGGCCTCTTCCTCTTCAAGCTGAACCAGCTCTTCTTCAAGCTTAGCGCAAAACGGAATGACTTGACTTCCCTCTTTTTTGGCATACTCTTCGACGGTTTTATAGTGAGGGTTATTGAGGGAAACAATATCGTCTTCAGCAAGGTTAGCGGCGTAGATCACTTTTTTAGCAGTGATAAATTGGTAAGGGGTAAGGAGCTCCTTTTCTTCTTTGGTCAATTCGAGAGAGCGAACAGGGTGGTTTTGATTGAGATGCTCTGACACTTTTTTGAGGGCATCAAGAGTGGGGATAAGCTCTTTTTTTCCTTTGGCTTGCCTTTCGATTTTCTGGAGGGTGTTTTCGACCATTTGGAGATCAGCAAGAATAAGCTCAAGGTTAATCACTTCGATGTCGCTAATAGGATCCACTTTTCCTTCAACGTGAATCACTTCATCATCTTCGAAGCAGCGAACCACATGGACAATCGCATCGGTTTCTCGGATATTTGCGAGAAATTGGTTGCCAAGACCTTCTCCTTTTGAGGCTCCTTTGACAAGGCCTGCGATGTCAACAAAGGTCATGGTTGCAGGGAGGATCTTTTTGCTGCGCGAGATATTTGAAAGGGTCGCAAGGCGATGGTCTGGAACGTCTACGATGCCAACGTTAGGGTCGATTGTGCAAAAGGGGAAGTTTGCAGCCCCCGCCTGCTTCTTTTTGAGTAGAGCATTAAAAAGGGTTGATTTACCAACGTTGGGGAGGCCTACAATGCCACATGCAAGATGACTCATGAGGGAAAAAATTCAGGTTTTAATGTTTCTAATAGGTTTGCTTTTGAAGAAAGTCCAAAGTCGGGATCGAGCTCATCATGTAAGTAAGAGATAAAAACGATTTCCATCTCTTCCCCTTCTTTGATCTCTTTCTCGAAGTAAAGGGTGAGGCTTACTTCGGTTTCTCCACTGATATTTTGTGTGCCACGGTAAAAAGCAATCGCAGGGATCGTTTGATCGTTGATATGGAGATCAACGGCATAAACAGCTGAGGGGAGAAGGCAAAGCTTTTTAGTCCCTGTTACCCATTTATACTGCACTTCATTTTCACGAATAACGTCGAGTGGACCAAAAGGAAGAGAAATCGAATAGGGGCGCCCCAACATTTTTTTCACTTTTTTGAGGTTTCGCTCTTCCAAATAGTGGCGAATCAGACCTGAAGAGATTTCCTCTTTGTGCAGGGTCTCTTTAGAAAGATATTCGGTATCCCATCCCAAGGCTTTGATTTGATCGGGCCCGCCAGAGCGCCCTTTTCCAAAACGAGCATCTTCACCCACAATGAGGTGCTTGAAGGGGAGATGGGTGCGGAGATTGCCAAAGAAAGAGGAGTATGACTGGTTTGCAATCTCCTCATTAAAGGGGAGGACAATAGCAAGATCGATTGGTTGCTTTTTAAGAAGTTTTAAGCGGTGGTCAAGAGAGGTAAGAAGGGGAACAGGGGAGTTTGGCGTTAAGTGGGTTGAAGGGTGGTTTGAAAAGGTTAGGATAACCGACGTTCCCCCTTTTCGAGTTAGTTTATTCAATCTCTTGAATATCATCTGATGACCTAAATGGACACCATCAAAGACACCGATTGAAAGGGCAATAGGTTCCTCGAGCTTAGGAATTTCTTCCATAGAATGAACAACTTTCATACCGTTTTCCTTAAATAAGGGATATACGAGAAGGATGGCTCTTCAAGAGATTTTGCGTCAATGCAATCTTTTAGGCTGAACATCCCACTCCGCACCCTTTTGAGGGTTGTTAAATGGGCAAAGGAGCCAAGCATCGATCCAATATCATTGGCTATCGATCGGATATAGGTTCCCTTCGAGCAAGAAACTTGGATCTTTAACTCTGGATAGGAATAATCGATAAGGGTGGTTTGAAGTGTAACAGAAATGGGTTTGCGCTCAACTTCAATGCCTTTACGGGCAAGGAGGTAGAGTTTTTTTCCTCCAACTTTTTTTGCCGAAAACATTGGAGGGGTTTGCTCGATTGTCCCTTGGAAGTGGGCAATGACATCTTCAACCTCTTTTAAGAGAGGTTTTCGATCACTTTGTTTTGTGATTTCCCCTGTGCAGTCGTAGCTGTCTGTCGCTTGGCCTAGCTTGATTGTTGCGGTGTATTCTTTATCATCATTGAGAAACCGATCTGAAATTTTAGTGTAGGGGCGTCCGACGAGCATCACCATCACCCCAGTTGCAAAGGGGTCTAAGATCCCTGCATGGCCGATTTTTTGAATTCCTGACTTTTTACGGAGAACTTTAACGAGATAAAAGGCTGTCCGTCCTTTTTCTTTATCGACAAGGAGGATTCCCTCTTTTTTAGGGTCACTCATTGTTTTTTTCGAGCCTCTTCCTCTTTATGAATTTTCTTCAAAAGAGAGTCGATTTTCATCTGTTTGTCAACCGATGTATCAAGGGAAAATGTCAACGTTGGAAAATGGCGCATGACCACTTTTTTTGAAGCATGAACACCAATAAAACCAGCAGCTGTTTCTAAAGCCTCGATTGTTTCCTTCCTCTCTTTTTCTGTTCCAATCACACTGATATAAACTTTTGCATGGTGAAGATCTGCAGAAATATCGACCTCTGTGACGGTCGTGAATTCTGCAACTTGAGGGTTACGGACATCTTTGCGAATTACTTCACTGATCACCTCTTTAAGAAGGGAGTTAAGTCTTTCAGTACGCTTCGTCATTTGATCTACTTATAACCCCTGCTGGATGTATGTGATTTCGAAGCCTTTGATCAGATCTCCTTCTTGATAGTCACTGAATTTATGGAGAAGGATTCCACATTCTAGCCCTTTACCGACCTCTTTGACATCTTCTTTAACCCGTTTGAGAGAGGAGATGTCTCCCTCGTAAATGACCTCTCCATCGCGGATAACTTTTGCATGGTAGTCTCGCTTGATTGTTCCGTCAATCATCATGCACCCTGCAATTGAGCCGAGTTGAGATGACTTAAAGACCTGCTTAACCTCAGCGGTGCCCCTTTCAGTTTCTTGACGAATTTTATCGAGAGAAGCGAGCATGATCTCTTTCACATCATCGATAATTTGATAAATGATATCACGCCTTTTAACCACAACCTTGTTTCTTTTGATCAGATCTTCTGCGTGGCTTTCAACGCGAGTATGAAACCCAATGATTGTTGCATTTGAAGCAGAAGCAAGTTCCACATCAGATTCAGAAATTTCTCCCACTCCTTCACTAATAAAATTGAGCTCAACTTTTTCAGATTGAATAGCTAGAAGAGAGTTTTTTATGGCTTCAACAGATCCTTGAACATCGGCGCGGAGGATGAGAGGGACCACCTTTTTGACTTCGAGTTCTTGGTGACGAGTCATGAAGCTTTCTAGCTCACCTCGACCCCGTTTGAGCTTCTCTCTTTTGGCTCCAGATGCACGCTCTTCAGAGAGCTTTCGTGCCTCTTTCTCACTATCAACAACGATGAATTCACATCCAGCAGCGGGAACGCCAGAAAGTCCTGTAATCTTAACCGGTGTTGCAGGGCCTGCAACTTGAACTGCTTTTCCATATTCATCGTGCATGGTTTTGACCCGAGCATAAAGATCTTCGAATACAAGGGCATCGCCTAAATTCAAAGTACCATTTTGAACGAGAACAGTTGCAACAGCACCAAACCCTTTGTGCATCTGTGATTCAATAACAGTTCCTCTTGCGCGAGTGTTGCTATTTGCTTTGAGTTCGAGAATTTCTGACTGAAGGGCTAACATTTCGAGGAGGGAGGGGATTCCCTCACCCGTTTGAGCGGAGCAATTGACAGTGATCACTTCTCCTCCCCACGCTTCGGGAAGAAGTTCTCGATCAGCAAGCTGTCGATAGACATTATCGGCATTGAAGCTTGGTTTATCACATTTATTGAGGGCAACAACAAGGGGAACGCTAGCCTCCTTGGCCAGGCGGATTGCTTCGTCAGTCTGGGGCATGATCCCTTCATCTCCTGCAACAACGAGAACAATCACATCAGTAATAGCTGTTCCTCTTTGCCGCATGAGGGTAAAGGCTTCGTGGCCAGGGGTATCAAGGATGGTGATGTCTCCATGTTCTCGGTGACATTTGAAAGCGCCGATATGCTGGGTGATAGCCCCTGCTTCTCCTCCGGCAATGTTACTTTTGCGAATCGAATCGATTAAACTGGTCTTTCCATGATCAACATGTCCCATAAAGGCAATGATTGGAGCCCTAGATTCTAATTCTTTGGGATCTGTTTCTTTGATCTCTTCCTGAATAGTTTTTCCAGTGATACGAAGACGCTCTTCTTCGCTGGTATCAATAGTGATTTCACATCCAAATTCATGACCAAGGAGCTGAATTGTTGTTTCATCTTCTAAATAGTCATTAATGGTGATGGCAACGCCCTGCATGAACAGTTTAGAGATAAGCTCTGATGCTTTTAGCTTCATCCCTTGAGCAAGGTCTTTCACCGAGATGGGAAGACGTACAGCTAGCTCTTTGGGTCTAACGATCTCTGCTTCATCTCTCTTAGGGCGAAAACGACGGGGGCGTCTCCGATATGTCCTTTCCTCTCCTACCCGAAGTCCTTGGCGGTCTCTTGCATCGAAGCGGGTCTCTTCCTTCTTGCGCGCATCTTTTGAGAAGCGTCCAAAGGTTGCTTTAAAACCTTTTTCTGCATCATCTGCCCCCTCTTTTTCCCTCTTCTTAATGGAATCTACAGGTTTTGTGACCCCTTCTTTCTTCGACTCAATGGTCTTTGATTTTGGGACTGGAGCAGACTCACCACTTTTTTGGGGTGCCCTTCCCTTGACTTTGACTTTAGGGAAGGAGTCAGCCTCCTTCACCTCTTTTTCTGGAGGGGCAGGCTCAGTTTTTTTAACAGCAGGCTCTTTCTTCTCAATCGGTGCTTTTTCTTCCGCTACCTTGGGAGGTGCAGCTTCTTTTTTGGGAGGCTTGGCTTTTTTTTCCTCCTCCTTCTTTTTAGAAGCCTCTTTTTCTTCTTTCTTAGCCTTATTAAGCTGAAGAGCTTTCGCAAGCTGGGCATTTTTAACTTTTAAATTTAAGTTTTTTGCCAAAAGTTACGTCCTTATTTTTCGCAGTTTCTCCATGAGGTCTTCTGCCATTTCAACGCTAATTCCTGTCTCTTTTGAGAGCTCTTTTGAAGAAACATTAAGAATTTTGCGTGGGGTATCAAAGCCTGCTTCTTTAAGGCTCTCAATTACAAACTGGTTCATTCCTTCGACATTATCGATAACAACGTCGAGCTCAGGGCTCTCTTCGAGCTGAATCTGTTGCCGCTCAAAAGAAAGCTCCGCTTGATACTCGCTCATTTTCTTAACGTCGAGCTCTGCTCCTATGAGCTCAGCATTAAGGCGAGCATTCATCCCTCTCTTTCCAATAACGATAGGATAATCTTCATCCTCAACAATAAGGTGAACCTTGTGATTCTCCTTATCATAGGTGAGTTTTTTCGGCTCGATTGGATGGAGAAGAGCATAGAGCAGCTGCACTGTGTCTTCGGTGTAGATCACTATATCGATTTTTTCATTATTGAGTTCTCGAATGATATTTTTCACTCGCGTTCCTCTTACACCAACACAAGCACCAAGAGGGTCAACCTTTTGGTCATTAGAATAAACAGCAAGCTTTGTACGGTATCCCGCTTCACGGACAATTTTCTTAATTCCAACTGTTTCGTCCATCAGCTCAGGGACTTCTTGTATGAAAAGTTGTTCAACCATCTCAGGATGGCTTCGACTTAATACAACTTCGGCTCCTCCATTTTCTGTATCACGCACTTCCCATAATAGAGCTTGAATTCGATCTCCTACATGGTATTTCTCTGTCTTAGGATAAAAACGTTCTGGAAGGATTGCTTCAACCTTTCCAAGGTCAACGATAAGGGTTGCCCCTTTGACGACCCGTTTAACCGTTCCAGAAACAATTTCATGGAGGCGGTGACGATACTCTTCATAAATAACATCTCGTTCTGCGCTGCGAAGCTTTTGAGAAATGACTTGTCTAGCTGTTTGGGCGGCAATCCTCCCTAAGTCTACGGGAGGGATGGGGACTTGAATGAAGTCTCCCATTTCGCAGTCAGGCTTAATTTCTCGTGCTTCTTCAAGGAGGATCTCCTCTTCAGGATACTCAATATGGTCGACAACTTCTTTTTCAGCCGCGACGTCAATTGTCCCCAGTTTAGGGTCAATTGTAACCGAGACGAGCCCAACTCCTTTTAGGCTTTTTCTGGCAGCAACCTGCAAGGATTCTTCAATAGCACTAATAATCGTTTCGCGCTTAATCCCTTTTTCCCGCTCTAGGTATTCAAAAATTGCGATAAGATCTTTATTCATTGTTTTTCATCCTTACATAAAGGAAAAAAGAGGATTTCCCCCTTTTTATTCCTCTTCCTCTTATTCGTCATCTTCTTTTTTCGTGACGATAATATCGTCCCGATTCTCTTTATTCGTCTCTACTAGGTAGTCCTTAATAGAGAGGGAGATTTTTTTGTGCTCAGGATCTAGCTTAATCACCTTTGCTGTGACTTCGTCACCTACAGCGACAATCTCCTCAACTTTCCCAAAAGCTTGATCAGAAAGCTCAGTCACATGAACAAGTCCTTCAATTCCATTTTCAAGCTCGATAAACGCTCCAAAGGCGGTGATTTTAGTCACGATTCCTTTGACCACGGTTCCGATTGGAAGGGTCTTCTCGATTGACTCCCAAGGGTTGCTTCCAAGTTGCTTAACCCCTAATGTGATTTTCTTACTCTCTTGATCAACAGAGAGGATAATCGCTTCAACAGAGTCTCCCTTATTAAGAACCTCTGAGGGGTGAGAGACTTTTTTGATCCAGCTGAGGTCTGAAATATGAATCAAACCATCAATTCCAGGCTCGAGCTCAACAAAAGCGCCATAATTCGTTAGATTACGGATTTCTGCTTTTACCGTACTTCCTACAGGATATTTAGTGTCGACATTTTCCCACGGATTTTTCTCTGTTTGCTTGATTCCAAGTGAAATCTTTCCTTCTTCTTTCTGGACAGAAAGGACAATGGCTTCAAGTTCATCTCCCTTAGTGACAATTTCACTCGGGTCGGTCACATTTTTAACCCACGACATTTCAGAAACATGGATAAGCCCCTCAATCCCAGGTTCTATTTCGATGAAGGCTCCATAAGGGACAAGGTTAACGATCTTCCCTTTAACCTTGGTTCCTGGAGGATATCTTTCTTCGATCTCTTCCCATGGATTTGTCTCTTTCTGCTTGAGGCCAAGAGCAACACGTCCCTTGTCTCTATCAATGTGGAGGATCATCACCTCGAGTTCATCATTTAGCTGAACCATTTCAGAGGGGTGTTTGATCCGCTTCCAAGTCATGTCGGTGATATGAAGAAGACCGTCAATACCGTCTAGGTCGAGGAAAACTCCAAAGTCTGTGATGTTTTTGACAATCCCTTTGCAGATTTCACCTTCTTGAATATTTTCAAGGAGCTCTGCTTTTTTAGAGCTTCTCTCCTCTTCAAGAAGTTCTCGTCTTGAAACCACGATGTTTTTTCTTTCAATGTTGATCTTAAGAATCTTGAAGTCGTAGGTGTTATCCACATATTCGTCGATATTCTTAATTCGCTTGTTGTCGATTTGAGAACCGGGAAGAAAAGCTTCCATCCCAATGTCTACCATTAGGCCACCTTTCACCTTGCGAATGACTTTTCCTTCGACAATAGATCCTTCCTCACAATGCTCAAGGATATATTCCCACTGCCTTTGTCTGCGTGCCTTTTCTCTGGATAGGACAATCTGTCCATCTTCTCCCTCGGCGCGGTCCAAATAGACCTCAATCTCATTACCGAGTTGGAGTTCCTTAGGACTATTGAATTCATTTACCGGAATGAGTCCCTCAGATTTTAACCCGACGTCGACAACAACAAAGTCCGGAGTGAGTTCAACAATGGTTCCCTTAAGAATCTGTCCTATTTCCATCGATGAGATGGAACCTTCTTCTGCGTTTTCTTCTTTATTATCGAGCAGTTGCTTAAATAGTTTTGCATCATCGTCTTGGAATTCGACATCGTCGATAATTTTGCTTTCGTTCCAGTCGTATTCTAGTTCTTTGGACATGAGTAGGGGTTCTCCGTGGGTTCATAATGTTTCAACACCCTACCCAAATATTTCAAGACAAGGTGCACCTGTACTAAAGGAGAGAGGATAACAAATAATTCCTAAAAAAAGCAACCTCTTAGTTTTTTCTTGTTTTTAACGTGATTTGACATCAAACAGCTTTGTCAATTAAAGTTTTTGCGTTAGAGCAGCTTTATACCGCTCATGATTCAAAACTTGGTTTTTCCCTGTGTCAGTATCTTGATCTTTAACCCTATCTGCATCGCTCCTATCTCTTGGATAGGAGGCTGCTTCGATAGGATCAAACCTCAAGCGCTGACTTTGGGAAATTCCCAAGTTTTGAACCACGAGCGGTATACAGGCGTTAAATATGTTGCATCATTATTTCTTCAGGAAAAGTTTTTTATTTTTTTTAATCTTGTGGATTCCTCTAAATGCTGGCTGGTTTGATGGGTTCTTATGAATGAAATTATTTTAACTGAGGAAGGGAAATATAATTTTTTTCAGTCTCTCCTTAGAAGCTTGGTTTTATTGTCAGATAAAGAAAAGCAGAGGAGAGCTTGGGTTGAAGAAAGCGACATGAACTATATCGATTTTGATGAAGTATACATGCTTTTTATGAGTCCTTGCGAGTGCGTTCTGACCTGGCATGACCTTTCAAAGGCACAGCATGACATGTTAGAAAAACTCTACAAAATGGTAGAGGATTATGATTCTCGGTACAAAACAGACGAAGAAATTTGCAATGATCCTGACTGGGATAGGATACGAGAATTTGCGAGAAGGGTTTATGAAGAACTCAAACATGTGAGATATGTTCCCGACACCCTCTAAGAGGGTGTTTAATAATCCATTCGGGCATTAATGGAAAAGATCTTTTCCCCTATGAAACCTGTTTTCAATCTCCGCAAACTTTTCAAAGTTTACTCCGATCTCCAAACAAATCTCCTAGGGAAAAATCTCTTTTTCCAATGCCCAAAGCAATGATTAAACACCCTCTAAGGCTCTTTACAACTTTTGGGGAGAGTCTTTAAGATTGAGGTTATGAAAACCGTTGTGATGAAGTTTGGAGGGGCTGCGCTACAAACCCCTAAGCATTTCGCCAATGTTGCAGAGATTATTGCTGCAAAGGAGGGGAGGATTGTGGTGGTGGTTAGCGCTATGGGGAAGATGACCGATTCTTTGGCCTCGCTTGCCCATCAAGTTTCTCAAAATCCTGCGCGGCGGGAGATGGATATGCTCATCTCTGTTGGGGAGCGGATTAGCATGTCTCTTCTTGCCATGGCTCTTGAGGAGCGCAAGATCCCTGCGATTAGTTTGACGGGGAGTCAATCGGGAATTATCACCTGCAGCCACCATAACGAGGCTTTTATTGAAGATGTGCGCCCTACACGCATCGAGAGACATTTGGATGAGGGGAAGGTGGTCATTGTCGCAGGGTTTCAGGGGGTAAGTGGTGAAAAAGAGATTACAACCCTTGGGAGGGGAGGAAGTGATACCTCAGCCGTTGCCCTTGCAGCAGCCCTTGGAGGGGAAAAAGTAGAGTTTTATAAAGATGTTTTGGGCATTTATTCTGCTGATCCTAAAAAAAATAATCAAGCAACTCTTCTCAAGAAACTTTCTTATAAAGAGGCTCTTGCTTTTTCTGAGTTTGTCATTCACCGCCGCTCCATTTTACTTGCATCAAAAAATGGTTTGCCCTTACACGTATTAACTTACGAGAAGGAGCAGTGGAAGGAGTTTCCCGGAACGTGGATTGCTCCAAGTGCCACTCCAAAAGGGCCGGTTTATGAAATTAGTAGAAGAGCTTGTCGACGAGCTTCTTGAAGAGGGAATTCCGTCCTGGAAAATTGAGAAAGGAGAGGGGGGCGTCACCCTTTACCTTCTCACAAGTCGTCGTCCCTATATTGGGAAGTTTATCTTGGAAATGGTTTCCCCTTTAAATCCTGATCATTTTACTCTCTCCCGCGCGCATGAAAAGTTTCTCCTTGCAACGGTCGAGTTTAGTGATGATCTTCCTGAGATTGAGAGGGTTGTGTATGAGTTAGAACATGGAGCTAGCTCTCCCTACCACGCTGCTCGCATTCTTGAAATGAAAGCACTCTCAATGGATGAAAAAAAGGGGCTTATCCAAGAAAGGATTTTGAGTGTCATTCGCCGTTTTCCCTCATTTTTTGACTACGATCTTTTTTCAGAAATGCAACATTTTTTTCTCGCTGTTTCTGATCAATATTTTCGTCCCCGATCGGTCAAAGAGGTTTCTCAAACACTTTCTGCGCTCTACATGCTCCGAAGAAAGGTCCTCACTTCCCATGAAAAAAGTCCAGGGCGTCGCCATGTTGCCGTAAAAATTATGAGACGTACCCTTTCGTTCCCTTTAGAGCAAGAAGAGGTGCTGCAGGTTTGTATTGGAATGAATATCGTTCGGGGGAATGAGGTTTTTAAAAAAAGTCATCTCTTAAACGCTATTCAAAGCATTCTTCCAGATGCTAAATCTATTTCAGGAAGTGAATATCAAGAAAAAGAAGAGAGACCCCTTCATCTTTTAACTTTGGAAATAGGGAAAGAGGGAGGGTTCGAAAAGGAAGAAATTGCTGATCTCAAAAGGTGGCTTCCTCGGACCCTTAAGGGGAAAATTGAACATTTGCAACGCTCCTTGTTTATGCCTCGCAATGAGGAAGAGATTCTCCGCAACGTCGTTACTCTCGGAAGGGAGCTCCGTTTTGCTCGTGATCTCCCTCAAGTGATTCCTTCTTTTGAAAGGCAAACAGAAACCCATCTTATTTTTAATGTGATCCTTGCTCGTATCTTACTACCTAAAATGCCTCCGATTGAAGAGGTTCTTCTCGCCTCGCCCCTCAGACCCAAGATTGACCGGGTCAAGCAACTAGGAGTTTTAAGAAAGAAATACCCTAAGGAGGCTGCAGTGTTTAAAGTAGAGCTTCCCATTGCTCCGTTTCTCCGCGCTGACCATTCTATCGACCTGTATAAGGCCCGCCATGACATTCTTACAAAGCTGCAAGAGGTTTTTGGGGAAATTCGAGATTATAATGGGGGGATCATCTCCAAGCAAAATGAGGTTTTTTCTTCTTTGAAGGGGATGTTAAAAAGTGATGATCCACTCCTTTTAGAAAACTTTTTCCACTCCCTTTTTCCTTTGGAAAAAAGGAGCTTTATTGATCCCAACCTCTTAAAAATTCTTTTCCAGCTTTTTCAAAAAAAGCTTCATTCTCAGGAACCTTATCTTTCTCATAGAGAAAGAAACCATGCTTTTTTTGTGGGAGAAGGGGACGGTTTAGAATCTCTCCAAGGATTGACCCCTCCTCTCATTACCCTCGATTTTGAGCATGATGGGCGGCAATACACAGGGTTTATCACCTAGCGTGAGTGATAGCGATTTAATCTGACCTTGGAAATGTAAAAGGGCTGTCAATGGTTGAGACCATTTTAGTTGTTTCATGTCCTTCAGGAATGCGGTAAAACATCCCTTTTTTGCTACTCTCTTTACTTTCTTTCCATTGAGCATGCCATGCAGCTAAAGATGCTACGGGGAGGGTTTGAACAGCATTATAGGCATCTTCTGGGGTAAAAGGTCCTTTAGCTGGGCGTTTCTTTGCTTTTTCTACAAAGTCTTGAATCTTAGGTGTCGTGCTTGTTAGACCTCTCTCTGTTTTGCCCTCAAATCGGTGACTATGGGGGGATAGGCGGCTAAAATGTGGATCTTTTCGTCTTAATTCGGAGCTTACGTTGTAGACGGTCAAGTTGATTTGACTAGTATTTTGAGGTAAAGAGATTTGTTGCAATCCATCTCCAAGAAATGTTCCTGCAGGGTAGTTTGAAACAGAATCGACATCCTCGACAACATGCTTGATCGTATATTTGAGACCTAGTACTTCAAGTGTAAGGTGATTATTTTGAAAAAAGGTTGTAAATTGTTCATCATCTTCTTTGCTGATTTGCAAAGCAGCTTGAGTTCGAATACCGAAGTTTGTGACGGGAACTCGATTTGCATGAGCGGTTTGTTGGACGAATGTTTGCTGAGTATCAAAACCTCCTAGACTTGTTCCTGCAAATAAAACCCGACGGGGTGGGTTTCCTACTACAACGGCTTCATAGAGAGCCCAATCATCAGGATACTTAGTTTTTAGGCTTAATTGTACATAGCTTAGAAGGGTATCGTTGGTCATTTTGTCTAGAGCTGCGTTTTTCATTTCATTGGGTAAAGAGCTAATCAGTGCTTTTCTTGTTTCATCAAGGGGTCTTTTTTCAAAGGCAGCAAGGGCAGCAAGTGGAGAAGGGAGGGTAAATGTTTTGAAAAAAGCTCGATCCTCTTCCTCTGTTGAGTCGTGGTAGAGATATCCAGGACGAGCTTGCACATCTCTTACAATTGTTTGAACTCCTCTTTGAGGATATTTTTCGCTGCATGTATCTCGCGCTACTCGAATAATAGGGAGATCTTTAGAGGCATTATCATCTGCAGGGGCGAGAACAACCCAATACTTTCCTTTTCCTGAATCGACACCCTGCTGAACTTTGTAGTAGACTGTTTTTCCTTCATCGTCTTTGTAAGGGGAGGGGATGATCGCACCCACTTTCCAATTTCCCTCACGATCACTTCGGATAAGGTGCTTTTTTACAACAACTTTTGAGAGAAGTTCTTGAAAATAGTCATCTTTGTTAGCAGTTGTTGGAGGGTTTTCTATATCATGAAAAGTTTGAAGGAGCTCTTGTTGATCAATCCAAGGGCGAAAGGTTTCTCGATCTTTGATCGATCGGTTATAGGATCCTCGAATTTCTTCCTTAAATTTTCTTCCGGTATAAACGTTCTCTTGAGCTTCTGCGGGTGTTCTTAAGATATTAATGAGGTTTGTTGTATCAGCACCACTACCATATTTTTTAATGCCACGCCTTTCTCTATTAGTGAGGGAGGTTTTATTCTCAATACGCTGTCTTAAGGACTCAACATCCTCCATTTCGATATTATTCATTCCAATATTGAAATAGTAAATATGTTTAGGTTCTAGAGGTGTTCCGGCTTTTTCCATTGCATCAAGATTAATATCATAGCGGCTTTCGATTTGTTTTCTTTTTCCTTCTCCACACTCTTGATCTAAAAAGTTTTTAAAAATCCTAATTGTCTGGCGATTTTGCTCATTCCAAGCTTGGATTTTCTCTGGGAAGAAAAACCCATAGATCACTTCTTCAAACCACGACAGCCCTTTGGTTAACAGAACAGATTCTCCAGCTACAACAAGATGAGGGCGTGCTGAGAAAATTCCAGGGGGTTCTGTCAGACTTTCTTCTTTTACCTCAGGATGAGTGGTGAAATAATCGGTAGAGATTTTTGTGAATCCATCCACATGGTAGGAGGTTTTCCCCTCTATATTGAGCGAGGCCGGGTTTGCTATCTGATTTGAGCTCTCAGCATCAAGTTCCCTTTGGAGATATTCATGTGAGAAATAGAGGGTTTTTGTCATACCTAGAGCATCGGAGACAACGACTTTCCAGCTTAAGCTTTCTGGAATTTCTGTAAACTCCTTAATATCAATACTTTCTCCTTCGAACCTTCTTTCTAAGTAAAGACGTATTTTTTCAGGATCAAGGGGGTAAGCAGAAGAGGGATTTGTAATGTTATTTTTATTAATTGCTTCCAAAACGAAAATCACCTTATTTTATATATTAATTATACCATATTTTACGTTTTTAATTAAACTGAACCTTAAGTATTATATATTAAGTGAGTTATATTTATTTATTAATCATAAAACACT
Organism: Chlamydiia bacterium; assembly: GCA_020440285.1. Classification (GTDB taxonomy): domain Bacteria; phylum Chlamydiota; class Chlamydiia; order Chlamydiales; family Simkaniaceae; genus Neptunichlamydia. Next base: position 17,753 of record JAGROK010000044.1, read on the forward strand.
TACCATAAGAGTGTTAATGATTCAAATTAAGGGTGAAGATATTGGCCAGGGGGAAATAGAGCGCCCTCAGGAGATAATATTTTCAGCTTAAAATCTTAACCCTATATGAACCTATCCAGAATTAAAGATATTTTTTTATTCCATTCTTTTTGGCACCTTTTTCCTTTTCACTTTGACCCCTTGTCTTTTGGACAATGTGATCAAAGTGAAAAGAAAAAATCTGCTCAAAAATTTAAGAAATCAAATAAACCCTTTAATTCTGGATAGGTTCATGAGTGCTTTTAATGAAAAATTTTGTGGATCACTTTTTGTTGATGATTTTTTGGGTTTTGAAAATATTGAAGACTTAAGCATATAATGGAAACGTATGCCTGAAACATATGTTGAACCATCTATTTTTGCTGCCGATTTTGGCCGCCTTGCTGATGAAGCAAAGCGCATTGAAGATGCTGGCGCAGATGGGATCCATTTTGATATCATGGATGGTCATTTTGTTCCTAACTTGAGCTTAAGTCCCAAAGGACTTGGTGCGATTAACCGAGCAACAGACCTTTATTTGGATGTTCATATCATGGTCTATCAACCATTCGATTATGTGGAAAGGTTGGTTGAAAATGGGGCTGATTGCATCACCTTTCATATTGAAGCGACTGAAGATGTTGAAGAGACGCTGTCTTACATCAGGAAGTGCAATGTTCATGCGGGACTTGCTTTTTGCCCAGAAACGAGTGAATCCTTAATCCCTAAATACCTCGACAAATGTGATAAAATCCTTCTGATGACTGTTCATCCTGGTTTTGGAGGACAGGCCTTTATGCCAGAAGTTTTGGATAAGATAACGTTTACTCGAAAGCTCTGCGATAAGCTTAACGTGCGAAAGGGGGGCAAAACCCCTCAAGAAGGAGAAACCCTTCCCCCTTTTGATATTCAGGTGGATGGGGGAATTGATGATCAAACGGCCCCTTTGTGCGTGGAGGCGGGGGCAAATCACTTGGTTGCGGGAACTTATCTCTTTAAAGGAGACAACATGAAAGAGAAAATCGAGGGGCTCCGATAAGTGAAAAAGATTGTTGTAATGGGAGGGGGAACAGGGAACTTTACTGTTTTAAGGGGGCTTAAAAAGCATCAGGTTGAGTTGAGCGCGATTGTTTCAATGGCCGATGATGGAGGAAGTACTGGTATTTTGCGTGATGAGCTAGGAGTGTTGCCTCCAGGAGATGTGCGGCAATGTTTGGTTGCCCTTTCAGATTCCTCCAGGATGATGCGGAGCTTAATGAGCTACCGCTTTGAAAATGGAGGGCTCGGCGGACATAGTTTGGGGAATCTCATGCTGTCTGCTCTTGAAAAAGTGACGGGAAGTTTTGAAAGAGCTGTTGAGGAGATGGGGCGCATCCTCTATATCAAAGGAAAAGTCATTCCGGTAACAACTCATCAGGTTCGCCTCAAGATGATCTTAAAAGATCGAAGACTTTTGGAGGGAGAAAAGGAGATTTATCTCTCTCATGAAATCGACAAAGGATATAGTAAGATCTACTTAGAGCCTTTTCCAAAACCCAACCCTCATGCCCTTTCTGAGATTAAGAATGCCGATCTAGTCGTCATTGGTCCGGGGGGGCTTCATACCTCAATTATTCCCAACTTACTGGTTGAAGGGGTCAGTGAAGCTCTTAGAGAATCTCACGCAAAAAAGGTGTTTATTTGTAATTTAATGAATCGTAAAGGGCAGACAACAGGGTATAAGGTGAGCGACTATCTTAAAGAAATTGTTTGCTACCTAGGAGAAGATGTCTTTGATTTTATCTTAGTAAACAACCAAATGCCTGCTCCTGAATTGATCGAGAGATATGCGGAAGAAGGGGAGCTTGTAGAAAACGACATGGAAGATCCTCGGATTGTTTTAGCAAACCTTCTTGGGGAGTTGAGCGAGAAGAAGAAGGGAGACTTTATGAAGCGGAGTCTTATCCGGCATAATTCTAAGCAAGTAACAAAAGAGATTATGAACATTGTTGATCATCTTTGATTTAGACGACACATTAATCGATACCAGTGGATCGATCCTCCCCGGTGTTTTGAAAAAAGCTCTCAAGGAAATGGAAGGGGTAGGTCTTACTATGGCCAACTTCAATCGCTCCTATGAAGAACTCATTCGGTTGAATACCTATCACACAAGTTCAAAAGAGGCTCTAAAAGAGTTTCTCGAAATCAATCAAGCTCCCCCGCCATGTCTTGATGTTGCCCTTCAAGCAGTTTATGAAAGACCAATATTTGAGGGTTCTATTCAACCTCTAGAAGATGCCATTGAAGTATTAGGTGAGCTTTCAAAGTCTCACCCCCTTGTTTTAGTGACCAAGGGGAAAGAAAGAATTCAACGGGAAAAAATGAAGCGAGCGGGGATTTCAACTGAATTTTTTACTAAGCTTTACTTTTGCGAAGAAGGGGAGAAAAAAAAGATTTATCAAAAAGTTAGCGAAGAGATGGGAATTTCTCCATTAAATGCTTTAGTTTGTGGAGACAGAATTTCTCTTGATCTTACTCCTGCTAAACTACTTGGGTACAAAACTGTTCAGATTAAATGGGGACGAGGATTAGGTAATACTGGATTTAAAAAGGACGTCGATTATACCATTTTGTATCTGAAAGAGCTACTACCCCTTTTAGAAAACCTTAAAATAGTTGGTTAACAAGCGATGACAGCTACAAGCAATCAAATCTCACCGGGTACAACCCTTTCTCTCGATGGAAAGATCTATCGAGTTGAAACAAGTGTTAAAGTTACTGTTGCAAAAGGGGTTCCCTTTATTAAGACAAAGCTTAAGAACCTCATGTCTGATGAGGTCATTGAGAAGAATTTTAAAGTGGACCAGGCAATTGAAGAGGTGACCTTAAGTGAAAGGAGACTTGAGTTTCTTTACTTAGAAGGGAAGGATTACCTTTTTCTCGATATCGATGAGCTTTGCGAAGTTCTTGTTGCAACCGATGTCGTGGGAGATAAGGTAAACTATTTGAAGGAAGGGATACAAATTAAAGCGATGTTTTATGGCGACACTATTTTTTCGATTGAGCTTCCTCAATTTTTGGAGCTCATGGTCATAAAGCTCGAAGATATTAAATCAAAAGTGTCGGTTTCAAGTGCGAGTAAATATGGAATACTTGAAACAGGTGCAAAAGTAGAAGTGCCACTATTTATTGAGGTGGGAGACGTCATTAAAGTCGACACCCATATTGGTGAGTACGTACAAAGAATCTAACTGTTTGGAGTAAGCTGTGGATTTAGAAAAGATTAAAGAGCTCATGGAAGCCATGGAAGATAAAGGGATGACGAGGGTGGTCCTAAAGGAGAAAAGTGGCTTTGAGCTAGAGCTCGAAAGGGGAAGAGATTTTGAAGTAGCTTCCTATTCGTCAGCGCCAGCGGCTGTAATGGCTCCCCGCATTGAAGCAGAGGTGCAAGCGGCGCTTCCTGAGAAAAAGAAAGGGGGAGAGCAGAGCGAATCTCAAGAAGGGCATGCATTGACCTCTCCAATGGTAGGGACTTTTTATACAGCGGCATCTCCAGATGATGATCCTTTTGTCAAGGTGGGAGATAGTGTGACAGAAGATACTGTAGTTTGTATCATCGAGGCGATGAAGGTGATGAATGAAGTAAAAGCAGGTAAAAAGGGAGTTATAAAAGAGGTTTGCATCGGTAACGCCCAGCCTGTTGAATTTGGAACAAAACTCCTTACCATAAGTTAGCCATGAAGAAAGTTTTAATTGCCAATCGAGGAGAGATTGCTGTTCGGATCATAAGGGCATGTCGCGATCTGGGTCTCCAAACCGTTGCTGTTTATTCGAAAGCAGATTCTGAAGCGCTCCATGTTCTTCATGCAGATGAAGCGATTTGCATTGGAGAGGCTCCTTCAAGCCAGTCCTACTTAAAAATTCCAAACATCTTATCGGCTTGTGAGATTTCAGGTGCTGACGCCATTCACCCTGGATATGGTTTTTTAAGTGAGAATGCGAATTTTGCATCGATTTGTGAAAGCTGCGGCATTACTTTTATCGGTCCTTCACCAAAAACGATTGCGATGCTAGGGGATAAAGCGCAGGCTAAAAGCATTGCCAAGAGTGTTCGATGTCCAGTGATCCCTGGATCAGATGGGATTGTAGAAAATGTGGAGCTTGCACTTAAAGAGGCAAGTAAAATCGGTTTTCCCGTTTTTATTAAAGCGACTGCTGGTGGTGGTGGAAAAGGGATTCGAATTGCTCAAAATCCAGATGACTTTATCCGCCAGTTTACGGCTGCCCGCACAGAAGCAGAGGTTTCCTTTGGAAACCCTGACATCTATTTAGAAAAAATGATCATGAATCCCCGTCACATTGAAGTGCAAATCCTTGGGGACAAACATGGAAATTATGTTCATCTAGGGGAAAGAGATTGTACGATTCAGCGGAGGCGGCAAAAACTTATTGAAGAGACCCCGAGTCCTATTTTATCCCCTCATTTGAGGAAAAAAATGGGTGAGGCTGCGATTCATCTTGCAAAAGCGGCTAAATATCATACCGTAGGAACTGTTGAGTTCCTCCTTGATGAAAAGAAGAACTTTTATTTCATGGAAGTGAACACGCGGATACAAGTCGAGCATACGGTGACTGAAGAGTTAACGGGAATCGATCTTGTCAAAGAGCAGATCAGAATGGCAATGGGAGAAAAGCTCCCTTTCAAGCAAAAGAATATAAAGATGGAAGGGCATGTCTTTGAGTTTCGGATTAATGCAGAAAATCCTGCGAAAAACTTTATGCCTTCCCCCGGTCTTATCGAATATTATATTCCCTCTGGTGGTCCAAATGTACGGATCGATAGCGCTTGCTATCCCGGTTACCGGATCCCTCCCTTTTATGACTCGATGATTGCAAAGCTTATTGTGAAAGGGAAAGATAGAAAAGAAGCGATCGAAATTGCAAAACGGGCGCTTCATGAGTTTTATATCGGTGGAGTTGATTCTACAATTCCATTTCACCAATATATGTTACATAACCCAACGTTTTTATCGGGTGAGGGATATAACCTTGCCTTTATCGACACTCTGATTGAAGAAGGATGCAACTTTATACACGATGAATCAAAAGCTGATACAGAAGAAACAGCCTCTGGGCAACGAACTCCAGCTTCAACTCCTCATTAGCTCTGAAGAGATTGAAAAACGTCTTGAAAGGGTGGCTCGCGACCTAGAAAAGCGTTACGAAAATGAAGAAGTAACGATCGTCATGATCATGAAGGGGTCTTTTGTACTCATTGCCGATCTTATTCGTCTTCTTCACCTCCCTTCTCGTCTAGAGTATGTACAAGTGTCTAGCTATGGAGAGAGGGGAATCGTTAAAGGAACCCAAGAAATCACCGGACTCGATCGAATAGATGTATCGGGAAGGCATGTCTTAATTATTGATGACATCTTCGATACAGGAGAGACACTAGCTGAGATTGCAGAGAAAATCAAGGCGAAGGGGGTCTCTTCTCTTTCATCCCTTGTTCTCCTTTCAAAAAAGGTCCGTCGGAGCACAGATTACCATCCTGATATCACCCTATTTGAAATTGAAGATCGCTTTGTCGTTGGGTATGGTTTAGACTATAAGGAGTATTACCGTGGTCTTCCCGATATCTACGCAATAGAAAGATAGGTTCATAATGAAAGGAATTATTCTTGCTGGGGGAAAGGGATCTCGCCTTCATCCCCTTACTCTGGCAACAAGTAAGCAGCTTCTCCCCATTTATGATAAGCCAATGATTTATTACCCCCTCTCTGTTTTAATGGAGGCAGGGATTCGGGAGATTTTGATCATCTCAACTCCCCACGATCTTCCCCGCTTTAAGCACCTTTTTGGTGACGGGTCTCATCTAGGTCTTCACTTTTCTTATGCCGCTCAAAAAGAGCCTCGAGGTATTGCTGATGCTTTCATTGTAGGGGAGTCTTTTATCAAAGGGGAGAATGTGGCTTTAATCCTCGGGGACAATATTTTTTATGGGGACCATCTTTCCTCTCTTTTAGAAAGCTGTGGAGAGTTGGAGTCGGGAGGTGTTATTTTCGGATATCAAGTGAAAGACCCTGGGCGTTATGGGGTTGTGACTTTTGAAGGGGATCGGGTCGTTGATGTTATTGAAAAGCCCTTAAACCCTCCCTCTTCCTATGCGGTGACAGGGCTCTATTTTTATGATGAAGAGGTAGTATCTCTTGCTAAGGGACTTAAGCCATCAGCTCGAGGAGAGCTTGAGATTACCGACCTTAATCGAGCTTATCTTGAGAGAGGGGAGCTTCGGGTTCATCTCTTTGACCGAGGGTTCGCTTGGCTCGATACAGGGACTTTTGAGGCCCTTCATTTGGCGTCTAATTACATCCAGGCGATCCAGGAAAGGCAAGGGATCCAGGTTGGCTGCATTGAGGAAATTGCCTACCAAAAGGGGTGGATAGGGGAAACTGAGCTTGAAAAGCTTTCTAAGCCACTGATTAACAGTGATTATGGAAAATATTTACTCTCGCTTTTGGGCAAGGATGTAACCCTAAAAGAATCAACTCTTTAAGATTTTTCTTATTTCTTTAAATTTCAACAACTTAAGAAAGTAAGATCTAACCCTTTAATTTTTAGAATATTAGAAATTGTTATAAATAATAATTTTAATATTTTTATATAAAAAATTTGCAAAAAATTAATATTATGTTAATATTAATCTTGAGGAGAATAGTATTTATATTAATATTGGGACGAAAACTCAACCGGCAATCTTTTGGAGTGTACGTGCGTCCTATAAACAGGGAAGAATAACCTGCCTAAAGCAGGTAAATTAAGAGGTAATTAATTTATGGCAGTAGAATTTACTCCACCAAAAGACCTACCTAAACAGCCAGAGTTCCAGCAGATTCAGAGTGAGCTGTATTGGAAGGCAAAGTATCAAGCCCTTCTTGAGGAAGTTGAAGAGGCTTTAAAACCAGGAAAAAATGGACATGTGCACCATGCAGGTCTTGCATTAATGTTGATTATTGAAAAGCTTATTCCATGTGTTCAAGATTTTAATTTAAGATACACGCAGGCTGAAAATGCCAACGCTGAAGCAGCAGGAACATATGCTGGAAACATCGTGCGATACGTTTCAAATGAGTATCAAAAAGCTGCAACAGCTCCATCAGAACAAGCACGAGAGCAAGATGCTTATGATGCCATGATCGCTGAAAGGGATTATTCAACCTTCGTATTTGACACGGGCAAAACTTCAGGAGGCCATGATCCATTTGGATCAATGGGGCAAAGTGTTGATAACCAGCTTTTCCACATTCTAGATGGTCATGTAACAGGAGGTAACCCAAGTCCAAGTTTTGTAAAACAACTTGCGGATGAATGGGAAGATTCTTGGGAAAACATTAATAATAAACAAAAGCCTACGCCTAACAGCGGGAATTCAAACTCTATCATCATGCAGGATATCAATGGCGCAGAAAACCAGGTGCAGAGTCAGGCGGCGTATGTTCAGTCTGAGCAGAAAATTGCCAATGAAGGATACCAACAGCTTTCTGCATTGCTTCATGATGTGGCACAAAACTTTATCGATGTTATTAAAGCAACAGTTACAGCCGGACAAAGTGCTGGTAGTTAAGGAGGGATAGTATGACACAACCACAAACAAATTCTGATCCTTTTGTGGATCGAGCGCACGTTGCAAACTTTATTACAGAGGCTTCTGTAAACTGGGTATCTTCTATCCAAGGGCTCATGAATGTGACTGCAAAATTGGGTAACAACGTTGATATCGCATTGGATAAGCTTTACCAGTTAGAGGATTCAACGCTCAATAGACTTATCAGTAGTATGAATCACCATATCAATGGAGATGATACAAAAGTATATAAGAAATGGACCAAAAACAGCCTTTCGGGAAATATTCAGAAAGCAGGGATGAACCTTCAGGTAGTTCAAAAGGAATGGGATAACTTTATTAACCAGGTTCAAAATACGGGGCAGCAACAGACATCTCAGATATCGGCACAAGGAAACGATACCAGCCAGGCTACGCAATCAGCTGGGTTGATGGCGCAGTTGATGCAGATCATTGCAAGTTTGCTGCAAAGCGCGCTTTAATAAAATAAAAAATAATAGGTTTTTTAGTATGTCAACACTACTTAATACTAATGATCAAAATGACACAGGGTTAAGCTTTAAACCAGAGGTAAAAAGTGATTTTGCTTCTAAAGGGAGCTTATCTCACGCGTCATTAGATGTTTCAACAACTGCCCTTTTAGGAGCGCTTCAAGCACCATCGGGGGCTGTTGGAGATGATTTCTCAATTCTTTCTTTTATCCTTTCAGAGGATGAATCAGAGGAAATGCGAAAGGGAGAAGCGAAACAATCGTTTAATTTATCGCATAGTGATCAAGTAAAAGCAAATGCAGCGGCAAGTGATGCTCCTGAAACCCCTGAAGGGAGTCAGGCTCATGGAAAGAATGCGATTGCTCTTTCAGCTGAACTGATGTCTGAACTTCAATATAAACAACAGAAAAGTATGACCCTGCAGCTGAAAGCTGATGAAGAGGCTCTTAACGATGAACTAATTGCTGCCCAGAGAATGGAAACACTTTGGAGCGATTTTATAAAGGATTGGCAGAACTATAAAAAAGACCAAAATTTTAAAAACTTCCAGAAGCTAGAAAACGATCTTATTGCCATCTATGGAAAAAACTCAAAGAGTGGAAAAGAAGCTGAAAAAGAAATTAAAGATGGAAAGTGGGCTTGGAACAAGCAACAGTGGTGGAATCAGCTTCCATGGTATGATAGAGCAAAACATCCTGGAGATTGGTTTCATCATAGCTGGTGGAGTGATTTCCTGTCGGGTGAAAATTCTAAAATTGAAGGTCTAGCTGGCGTTGCGTCGACAACTACGGGAATCTTTGATCTTGCACTCAATAACATGAACGAGATGATCAAAGATCGAGTCAAGGACTTGACCCTTCAGATGCAGTTCCTCCAAATAATGATTTCGATCTTAAGTGGAAGTGGAAGTGCTGTGACTAAACTGCAGTCTCTTATGAACGTCATGATGGAAATCGGAATTCAAAATAACCAAGAATCAACACAACGGAACCAGTTCATCAATAACTTTAACATCATGTCGATGAAAAATAAAGAGCAGCAGATCGATAAGGAGCTTGCTAAGATTCACGCTAGTGAACAGCACCATGGTGGTCTCTTAGGATGGATTGAAGATCTGTTTAATTCAATCGTTGATATCTTCAAAGAGATTGCTCATATAGTAGCGGGTGTATGTTCAGGTGAAAGTTTTGGTACGTTTGCAAAGCAGATGGAAAAACTTACCGGGGTTAAAAAATTCATCGATGACCTTAAGGAGATGTTTACAGCAAAGAGCTTTGGGGACTTTTTAAATGGCCTTGAAGATTTTGCTTCCGCAGCGATTGTAGTAGCTGTTATGGGACCTGGTGGAATGGCCCTTTTAGATACGAAAATCGGTAAGGATATGACCCAAGCTGTAAAGCTTGTGATTGACACGATTAAAGCAGTTGTCGTCAGCTTATCAGAGCTATTTGTTGCACTGTGTGCAGACCATGCTAATCCCAATCTTTCTTCAAAGCTTGTTTCTGATGCCGGAGATATTTGGAAGAAGGTTTCTCAAAACCCTCAGATTAAAGCAGTCATGCAGCTAGCGATGGTTGCCATTATTATTGCATCAGCAATGACTGGTCAGATTGAATTAGCTGTATTTATGGCAGCTCTTTTCATCCTTTCTACAACAGGTGCCCTTCAAAAATGGTCAGAAGATATGGCGAAGGACATGGGGAATAGTGCTGTTGATAAGGTGATCTCAGATGTGATTGTAATTACTATAATCACAATTGCTTCTGCTGGAGTGGGTGCTCTTAGCGGGGCTGGTGAAGTTGCTGCAGATGATATAGCAGAGACAGCAAGTAATGCAGCACGAAGAGCCGCTGAAGAAGAAGGAGAAGAGATCACAACAGATACAGTGAATCAAACAAGTGATTCTGTAACGAACACAGCGGAAAATCAAAAGCCAAGTAAGCTTCAAAAGCTTGCCGATTTCGTTGGTAAAAAAGGAGGCGCAGCGCTTACTGGACTTGGAACTTCAATGCTTGATACAAACTTTGGAGTTGACCTTGCTAAAGCGATTGATAAGCACAACAAGAAACTTCTTGAAGCCCTTGAAGGTCTTTTCGATGCCCTTGCTGCAGTCTTTGCAGCGATTGGTGGACTTGGAATGACCATGGGAGAATCTGGTTCTAGTGGTGCACTTTCAAGTGCTCTTAAAAAAGCCGCGCCAAAGCTTGCTGAGTACCTTGAAGGAGGAATCTTAGAAAGGCTTGGAACTGGAATTTCAAATTTCTTTGAAGGAGATACATCAAGATTTGCTCAACTAGCAAGTACTCTCCAAAAAGCAGGGCTTATTGCTCAAGGAATGGGAAGCGTTGAAATGGGAATCTCAGAGATTGCTCAAGGAGAGATGAGAGCAACTCTTGAAAAGTTTAATGCTGAGATGACGCAAATTACAGCTTCCACTGATGATACAACCCGTGAGCTTAAAGACCTCGCGACCCAATTTAAAGCTTTGATGAAAAGAGAGGAAAGTGAAAATAAAAACCTCTATAACGCCGCAGGTTCTGTAGAACATGCTGTGACTCAAAGAATGTTACAAGGTTAAGTAAAAATAAAGGGTAATTATAATATGTCAACAATTAGTCAAAATACAGTAACAGAGCCTACTCCAGTAGAAACTCAAGGGGGGACCCCATCAAATAGTGGAGGTTTCCAACCAGGTAACGTTGCCTTGGGAACCTATATTTCTGAGATGATTGAAGCTCTTATGAAGTATTATAACGATAAAAATGAGGTGTTTACTCTGGAAGCAAGGGCAGAATCTAACATGTCTATTGCCTACTCAGATAGCCAAATCGCCCTTGGACAAGAGCAACAAGAAGAGATGAACTTCACAGGAGCCTTTGCAATAGCAGGTGGTGGAATTACCGGCATAATGGGAATTGGTGGCGAGATCGCAGATCGCTTTGATGGCTTTAATGACGCTAGCGACAGATTAAATGAAGCCAATGAGCTCAAAAGCGGATTGAAACAAACACGTAGCATTACTTTTACAGAGGACGGAGCCGCTACAACAGGAGAAGATACTCCGGAAGCTGAAAGATATCTGACAGAAAATGCAGAAAAAGTAAAAGAGCGTCTCAACGAGATGATCGAGGAAATCAAGGAAGGACGCTACGGAAAAGATCCAGCTGCAGTGAAAAAATTAACAGATGATGATGGTAGGGAGATTAGCGACCAGTCAGTGATTAACGTTCTTAAGACAGATGATGAATTTGCTCGCCTCAAAACAGCCGTTGATGAGCGCGTGACAGCAGCTCAAAACGAAGTATCAAACAAGCTTGCAGCACGAAAGAGCAGAATGGACTCACTCACAATGTGGTCACAGGCGATCAATGGAATCACCTCTGGTTCTGGAAGTATTGGTGCTGGATACCAGAAAGCTGCTCAAGGAGAGCAACAAGCTTATGGTACGCAGTATCAAACAGCGCAGCAACGTTTCCAATCGCTTGCAAGAGAAACGGAAAGTCAGGCGGATCAGATCCTTCAAACTGCGGAAGGGTTAATCCAATTGATTCCAGAGCTTGCTCGAGGAAATACAGCTGTAGGAACGCAGTAAACAAATATCTATTTTTCTTTAAGTCTTTAGTCCTTGGTCGCTATGCTTCTTCCCTTCCCAAGCATAGCGACCTTTTTTTTGAACCACACGCTTTTTTGGGGAAAGGATCACTTCATCAAATACCGTTTCATGCCGCATCTTTAAAATCATATCGACCATTTCTGCAATGTCTTCTGGAAGGATTGCATGGGAGGGATCCTCTCCTGGGGTAAAAGAGAGGGGGTCATAAAAAGGGGTGCGCACCATTCCCGGTTGAATCAGGGAGACTCGGACCGAGGAGGTAGAACACTCTTCACGGAGACTCTGGGCAAAGCCGCGGAGGGCAAACTTTGAGGCGCAGTAAATGCTTCCCTTTCGTTTCCCCGCAAGGGCAGCTTCCGAACCAATAAAAATGATATCGGCCTGAGGCTTTTTCTTAAGATGAGGGAGGAGCTCTTTAATCAGGTAGACATGGCTAAAGAAATTCAGATCGATGAGGGAGTGGATTTGGGAATAAGAAAGCTCTTCAAGATTGCCAAAATGTCCCTTTCCAACGTTGCAAATCACAGTATCAACACCGGTAAAAGGGGAGAGCTTATTGGGAAGGGTTTCAACCTTTGAAAGATCGATTGAATGGGGATGAAATCGGGGGTGAGATTCGATAGCATCGGTGCGAGCGATTCCCCACACCTCATGCCCACTTTTCAGAAGGCGATCAGAAGTTGCCTTTCCAATCCCTCGACTTGCCCCTGTGATTAGAACCTTTCTCAACATACGAATACTTCCTTAGGGAGGAGAGAGCGGCAAAACTCAACCATTTCCTCTCCTTTTTTTAGCGTCATCATCTCCTCTTTTTGGGTGCAAACAGCAAGGAGCTTTTCTTTAGGCCTTACCCGTTTCATTTCCTTAAAGGTGGAAAGGGGAAGGCGAAAAGAGCCAAGGGTGATCGAGTGGGGACGGGGGAATAGATCAAGAATCTCTTTAAAAAAGGGGGCATAATATTTCTGGTAGTTTTCAACGTGGATCAGAGGATCGAAACGGAGGCCAATTTCCCATCCTTTCTCTTGAAGCTTAAGAAGGGCTTTGATTCGCTGTTTTAAAGAAGGGGCATTTGTTTCAAACGCTTTAGCGATGGGATCAGGACTTAAAGTATAGGCGATCACAACGTTGGGAACAGGGGGGCGCTTTAGAAGTTTTTGAATGTTGCCACTTTTTGTTCGTAGCTCAAGTTCTGCAGTGGGCCGTTTTTCAAAGAAAGGGAGAAAATAATCGAGAAAATTTGAATAGGATTCTAGCGCTAAACTATCTCCGTCGTACCCTGAGAAAAAAGTGGTTTTTTCATTCCCTATTTTTTCATCAATGGCCCCCATAAAATCCTCATAATTAAGGAAGAGAACGTAGTAAGCCGAGCGGTACATCCCTTGAAGGTAGCAATAACGGCAGTCGTAGGGGCAGTTTAAAAGATGGGAGAAATAGTAGTTATGTTTTGCGCCGATTCCATAAGAAGGGGGAATTTCATAGACGAGTTTTCCCTTTTTTTCTGCTAAAATCAACGCATTTTCCCTTTTTTGAAGACGGAAATGACCACCATGTCGATTGAAAACCTCCCCATATCTTTTGATTGGAATCAAAGTAGGAGATAGCTTTTCCTTAATTTCTTGTGTGCGAGGATGGTCAAGAAGGGACTCTTCAACGTAGAGGAATTTCATATCTTTAAGGGGATGTTTTCTAGGTGAGAGCGGAGAGCTTCCAAGATCTCTTTCGCAGATCTTTTTCCCATTATCTCCTTCGAAAGGAGGATTTGATCGGGGCAAAGGAGTTGCCAACGTTGCAGAAGTGTGCGGAGCTCAAGGGTTTCATAGGTTGTAAAGTGCCACCGCTTTAAAAATTCATCGAGAAAAGGGGTATCTAAAGGGGTGATCTCTTCGATAAGAGTGCGCATTTCATCGATCACCGTTTTGATCAGATCGACTTGATTATCGATGAGGGAGTGAATCTCTTTTTTTGTGATCTCATCTATTGGATGGGAGGGGTTATCTGAAATCACCTTGAAGATGTGGATCAACTCAATCGGAGAAATTTTAGAAGCGATCGCATAAAATCCGGCTCCCTCCATGTCATAAACACAATTTGTAGGGTAGGTGCGCTCAGGATTTTCAACGGTGATGCACCCCTCTGTTCGGCAAGGGGGATCGAAGGCAAAGCTGGGAAAAAATTGCGCTTTTCTCCCTTCATCAATCACTTTATTAACAAGAAGAGGAGTTCCTATAGGAAGAGAGCGATGCCCTCCTATTCCCACATTCATCCATCCAGAGATATCTTCATCGCGGTAAATACCTGCTAGATAGCTGCAAGCGGCTCCTGCTTTAATCTTTCCAATGCCAGAGATGATGAGCTTTATCTCTTCACTTTCATAGATGGAAAAGAGGGGGTTTCCAGAAAGAGGTTTTAAATGAAAAGCTTCGATAAGAGGGGCTGCTTCAGCTTTTAGTGCAACTTCGATGCAAATTGTCATAGAGTTCCCGCTTGGGTCGGTTTAAAAGTTTTGCTGCGGCAATCAATGCCTCTTTAGAGCTAACTCCAAAGCGGTCTTGCAGCTCATCGATTAATTTTCGAGGCTCGAGTTCAAAAGGATTTTGAAACCCCGAAAAAATCACGACATATTCTCCTAAAACTTTCTTTTTTTGAAAATGGGTAATCAATTCTTCTGCAGTCCCTTCCAAGATTTCTTCATAGAGCTTTGTGAGCTCGCGAGCAACAAAAATTTTCTTGTCTGGAGCAATCTCTTTCATCCATTCTAAGGTGGTAATCAAGTGGTGGGGAGTTTCAAAACAGACGGTGATCCCTTCATAGAAAATGGCGTCAATGAGTTGTCCTTTCCCTTTTTTTTCTAAAAAGCCAATGAATTGAAAGCGCTCTTCGCTCCCAAAAAGGGAGAGGGCTGCGGTTAAAGAAGAAGGGCCTGGGATACTTTCGACGCGAATTCCTTCGTCTCGACACCGTCTAATTAAACTCGCTCCTGGATCGCAAATGCCGGGAGTTCCGGCGTCACTGATGAGAGCCATTTTTTTCCCTTTCTTTAGCTCCCTAATCACCCCCTCTTCTCTTTCCCGCTCATTAAACTTATGGTAGCTTAACATTTGGGTTTCAATCTCATAGCGCTTTGTTAGCACCCCACTTGTTCGGGTGTCCTCTGCTAAGATAAGATCAACTTCTTTCAAAACCTCTACGGCCCGAAAGGTGATATCTTTTAGGTTGCCAATTGGTGTTGCCACTACATATAGCATCTGTTTTACCCTTAAAAAAAAGGTTGCCAACGCTCGTTGGCAACCGTGCAAGGTGGCACCCAGATTCGAACTGGGGATAGAGGCTTTGCAGGCCCCTGCCTTACCACTTGGCCATGCCACCACAGAAGGGATCCATTGTATGATGTTCCCCGTTTAACTTCAACCCTGGAGTGCCACTAAGTTCAGGACGATTGCCTTGACTACTAAGCTGTATAGCGGGTGTCGTTAAGGGTTTTTTTTGCGTGCGTGTATTTTTCACGCTTTTCGAATAACTTGACTTTATGGAAGGGGAGTTTTTCTAAAGGGTTATTTTGGTAAAAGTAGACTAAGAAACGAGTAAGGACTGTTTGCCTTAATTGCTCTTTTAAGTGGGTGGGAGCAAGCATTCGAAGATGCAAAACAATCTGATCATATTCTGGAATTGAAAAGGTAGCATTTGGATCGATAGGAGGAAGTTGGATCCCCCGTTTTTTTTCCATTTGCAAAAGGTATAGGCGGGCTTGCTCTATATACGAGGCCATTTCTTCTTCAGCAATTTTCACAAGAACTTGTTTACCATCTTCCCAAGGAGACTGAATACTTAAGGGAATATCTAATTGGATCACAGAATACTTTTTCAAAAATGACTCATTCGTAACGGGGAGAGTTAAAAAAAGACTATTGGAAAATGTGATCGTCTTACCGGTATAGGAATGGTTTTTTTCTACTTCTTCAATCGTTGTAGAAAGAAGGGTGATGTCAATCACATCCCCTCGAATATGTCCAATTTCAATCCGATCACCAATTTCAAAAAACTTTCCCCGAAAACGGACAATAGAACCGTTCAAAGCCATAAGGAGCTCTTTTACAGAAAAAACCATAGCAAAAGCGATTGCGAACACAGATATTGCAAATCCTTGGATAGCCTCTCCCCACAAAAAAATGACGCTCATTAAGATAAGGACGAAAACAAAGGTGCGCGTTGAGTTGATCCATCGAAGGCGTTGTTGAGAGGTCCAATCACGACGTGCTTTCCGTATATAATCGGCAATAAAATATCTAGATAACCACAAAAGAAGAACGATTGCTACTGTTGCAATTAGCTTTGTTATGACAAACTTCTCCAAAAAATCCATATTGGACCATCCTTAATCAGATTAACTTCTCTCATGTTATGAGAAATTTCCAAAGAAAATCAATAGAAAACAGAAGAGGGTGTTTGATAATTGCTTTGGGCATTGGAAGAAGAGGTTTTATAGGGGAAAAGATCTTTTCCGTTAATGCCCAAATGGATTTTTAAATACCCTCGAAGGGAGTATTTTAAAATAGTTTTTTATTAAGCGGGGTAGAGCTTTGCGGAGAGCTTCGCTTCAAGGGCTCGAAGGTGAACTAAAGGACGCTCGATTGGGTACTGAAGGACATATCCCATCAAGAAAAGGTCTCCCTTTAAGTTTTCAAGTTTTGCAATTGTAAGGCGCACATTATTCAAAGTGATGATTTCTCTGTGGAGAGTATCAAAAGCGTTTTTTCTCTCCTCATCTAGCTGCAATTGTGCAAGTTGCTCTCCGTTAATCTTTGGAATATTTAGAGAATGCTCTAGGATGTCTTTGAGATCTCTTGAAGCATTCGCAATTTTATCGACATCGTAGGTAATAACCAAAAAGATGACGCTTGTGACAAAATAGGTCAGGGCGACAAAGGAAAGGAGGCGGGTGAAATGGTAAAGGGCGACATTGAGAAGGGTAAAACAGCCGAATGCCTTTGCACCGTTTTCAGAAAAAAACTCTGTTAGATCGATCACATTTTTAAGCTTTTCTAAAGCGGGGCTATTTTCACCCTCCTGATCGGGAAGGGCTCCAGGGGCAAAAAACTGAAGGATGACATTTTGGATTCCATCGTCATACTCTTGCTGGGCCCTTGGATCTTGAAGTAGATAGATGAGATCTCCTGCGATTGACTGATCACTAGAGAAGTAACGTACAATCGCATCCACTGTTCATCCTAGGTTGGTTTAGGAAAAATTTTAAAATTTTGAAATTTTTTTTTCTACGAAAAAAACCTTTTTTTTTTGACAAAGATGCGATACCTTTGTGCCGAAATAACTTTAACCCTGAGTGCGACCTATTTTTCCCTTTAGGGTTGCATAAATAGGTGAGATTTTTTTCATCGAAATGATGTGCAGCTTCGCAAGAGCTGTCTGAGTTTTGAAGTAAAAAAAATTGATTGTTTAGGTAGATGATAAAGGGAA
>JAGROK010000045.1 GCA_020440285.1 Chlamydiia bacterium
ACTTTAAAGGAAATTGAAAAATACTGTGTTGCAAATCGAATTCAATTAGATAGAAAACAAATCGTAGAATTAAGTATGGCAATAGGAGGAATTCCAAAATACCTTAGCTACATCAGACCTGGAATATCTGCAGCCCAAATCATCCAAGAACTCTGCTTTACTCCAGGTGCTCCGTTAACTACTGAGTTTCAAGCTCTTTATGAATCATTATTTGATGACTATCACCTGCATATGCAGATTATCGAGTTATTAGCTCGCAATAAAACTGGTCTAACTGTTAGCCAAATCTCAGAAAATCTGAAAAGGGAGAAAGGAGGAAGCATTTCTCGCGCATTAAAAGAGCTAATAGCATCAAACTTTGTACAGTTTGTTCCCTTCTATGGGAAAAAGACAAGAGACGGGCGCTATAGAGTTGTAGACGAATACTCTTACTTCTATTTAAACTGGGTTCAGGATGCAATGTATAATTATGACGAATCGATAAGCCAAAGCTTTTGGATTAAGCAACAGTCTTCATCGAAATATCGATCTTGGGCAGGGTATGTTTTTGAAAGTGTTTGTTTGAAACATATTAGGCAAATCATAAAAGCTCTTGACCTTACAGTAGTAGCTGAAAAGGCCTCATATTGGAGTTACTTCCCTAAAAATTCTAGAGAAAAAGGAGGACAAATAGATTTGGTCATTGATAGGGCTGACCATTGTATAAATTTATGTGAAATCAAATTTTGGAACTCCGAATACATAATGTCTGATTCAAACGCTCAAAAGCTAAATGAACGACGGGAAATTTTTAGAGAAAATGTAAAAACTAGAAAGACTTTGTTCAATACATTAATCACACCTTATGGAG
Organism: Chlamydiia bacterium; assembly: GCA_020440285.1. Taxonomy (GTDB): domain Bacteria; phylum Chlamydiota; class Chlamydiia; order Chlamydiales; family Simkaniaceae; genus Neptunichlamydia. The sequence goes on from JAGROK010000045.1 coordinate 851, forward strand.
CTTGTGGCAATAAGCATTATCTATCTTCAATCGATAAACAGTTACGTTTAGATGCTTTGTTTCTTGATGATATTGAAATTTCTTAATTTCAAAGTTTTGAACCACGAGCGGTATGTATTGCGCAAGATTTTTTTAGCTTGTAGAAAAAAGCTTAATGCGCTACATTAGTGCACCTATGGCGGGCGTATAGCTCAGTTGGTAGAGCTCCTGTCTTACACACAGGCGGTCATAGGTTCGAGTCCTTTTGCGCCCATTACTAAAAATCCAGTTGCGGGAGTAGTTCAACTGGTTAGAGCACCAGCCTGTCACGCTGGAAGTTGCGAGTTCGAGTCTCGTCTCCCGCGATTTTTTTCTTCGAAAGAATATCTACAACGTGTTACCTTCTCTAAAAAATAGGTGGTAACATGGTCGGTGGATACGCAGGACAAAAGAGCAAATCTCAACACATTCTTTCCTTTTTCTGGACAGCTTTGGGAGCCTTCTTGGCAGCTCTTTCGATTAAAATATTTCTTCTCCCTAATGACTTGATCGATGGAGGAATCATCGGGATTGCGATGATCCTAACCCGCCTTTCCAAACAAATCCTCTTCCCTTTCTATTTCATCATCTTAACCCTCCCTTTTACCTATCTCTCCTACAAATTCATTCGGCGCACCTTTTTCATTCAGATGATCATCGCTGTCATCCTCTTTTCCTTTTTTTTAGGGCTCCTTGATAAAATGGCCCCTTTTGAATCTGAAGCTCTCGAAGTGATTGTCATTGGAGGTGCAATCTTAGGAATTGGAGCAGGGCTCATCATTCGAAACGGAGGATGCCTTGATGGGACAGAAATTTTGGCCATCATTATCAATCGGAAGAAAGGCTTTACTGTTGGTCAAGTTGTTCTCTTTATCAATATCTTCATCTTTGTCGCTTATGGTTTGATCTTTCGCGATTGGCACATTGCATTCCGCTCCCTATTGACCTATGTCGTTGCCTTTAAGATGATGGATATTGTCATTGTAGGGCTTGATGAACTTAAATCGGTCATCATTATTTCAAAAAAACCGAAAGAGCTCACCCGTCTTGTCATGCATGAAATGGGGCTTGGCCTTACCGTGATGTATGGACGGGGAGGATATTCAGGAGAGGCAACTGAAATTCTTTTTGTGATTGTTGAACGCCTCGAGCTTGCCGATCTCAAGGACCTCATCCTCCGTGAAGATCCAACTGCATTTATGGCCGTTGAAAACCTCCACGAGGTTGTCTATGGAAGGCAGGCTAAAATGCCTAAAAAACGGACGCGTAAACGGGCTATTACCGCCAAGTAATGCTTGCTCCGATGCTACCCTTCTTGGTATAGTGTTTTCAGTTTAAAATTTTAAACTGAAAACACTATAGCATGATGTGCATAGTGATTTAAATTTAAACACAGGAGAGACGAGCAATGTCAACACCCAAGGAACTGATTTTTGAAGAAGAAGCCAGAGAAAAACTGAAAGAGGGAATTGATAAACTTGCTGACACCGTCAGCGTGACTCTCGGCCCTAAAGGGAAGAATATTGGAATCGAGTCGAGCTGGGGAGCTCCCAAAATCACCAATGATGGAAACAGCATCGTAAAAGATATTGAGCTTAAAGACACCTATGCAAATATGGGCGTTTCCATGGGGAAAGAAGTGGCACGCAAGATTAAAGAAAAATCGGGCGATGGAACAACCACAGGGATCATCTTACTTCGCGCTCTTGTAAAACAAGGGATTAAAAATATTGCAAGTGGTGTGAGTCCTATTACCCTTAAGCGGGGAATTGATAAGGGAGTGGAGATCGTCATGGAAGAGCTCGACAAGCTCTCTACCCCTGTTGAAAAAGCAGAAGCAATTCAAAACATTGCAACGGTTTCTGCATCGGGAAATCAAGAGATCGGACAAACGATTTTTGATGCAATCGATAAAGTTGGAAAGTCTGGTGTCATCACCATCGAAGAGGGAAAAGGGACAACCACAACGATTGAAATGGTTGAAGGGATGCAATTTGATAGGGGATATACCAGCCCCTACTTCTGCACAAACGCAGAGTCAATGCTCGTTGAAATGAGCCATGCACAGATCTTGATTACTGATAAAAAAATCTCATCGATTCAAGAGATCCTTCCCCTTATTCAAGCGGTTGCAGGCTCGGGAAAAATGCTTTTAATCATCGCAGAAGATATCGAAGGAGATGCCCTTTCAACTCTTGTTGTGAACAAGCTTCGAGGAATACTGAAAGTTGCTGCGATTAAAGCCCCTGGGTTTGGTGACAAACGTAAAGCGATCCTTGAAGATATTGCTGTTTTAACTGGCGCTACTGTTGTCTCTGAAGAAAAAGGGATCGGACTTAAAGAGGCTTCAATGGACGTTCTTGGAGAGGCCGAAAAAATCGAAATCAGCAAAGAAAACACGACGATTGTTGGAGGAGTGGGACGGAAAGAGGAGATCGAAGCTCGCATCAAACAAATCGATGCGGAAATTGCAAATGCCACAAGTGACTATGACAGGGAAAAGCTCGAAGAAAGGCGTGCAAAACTTCAGGGAGGGGTTGCTGTCATCCGCGTAGGCGCACCAACAGAGCCTGAGATGAAGCAAAAAAAGCAAGATTTCGAAGATAGTTTAAATGCAACGCGCGCGGCTCAAGAAAGTGGATTTGTTCCAGGAGGAGGAGTAGCTCTTCTTCGCGCTAGTCAAAAACTTAAAGAGCTTAACCTAAGTGGAGAAGAAAAGCTTGGAGCAGAGATTGTCTTAAGCGCTTGCTCCGCTCCTTTTAAGCAGATCATAGATAACTGCGGAAAAGATAGCTCCCTCTTCTTAGAAGAGGTCCTTTCAAAAGGGTCCTCCTTTGGATTCAATGCTAGCACAGAAAAGGTTGAAGATCTCATCAAAGGAAAAGTGATCGATCCAACGAAAGTGGTGAAAAACTCTCTAAAATATGCAGCTTCAGTTGCAGGGATCGTCTTAATCTCTGAAGTGTTGATCGGAGATGCGCCGGAGGATGAAGAAGAGTCGGCATGACATCCTCTGCCCTTTTATGTGCTTCAGGAATTGGTGATGGGCTCCTCATGATGATTGTGGCCCGTCACCTTAAAAAATGTGGCCTTGATCCCACTATTTTTCATGACCACGCCGAAACCCTATCTCCCCTTTTTGAAGGATATCTTTTTAAAAAGCATGTTCCTTTAGATAAGCTCAAAACATTTAAAACAATCATCGTTCAAAACGATAACTCTAAAAGGGCGTGGGATCTTTTTGACATGAGAAACCAGGGAAAAATGGATCAAGTTCGTTTTATCTTCCCTACTCCGAGTAAAAATTTTAAAGAGGGCGATTTTCTTTGCAATCCAAAAGCTCCCCTTGCATCTAATCTTGCGCATGCTTGCAGTGCCCTTTTGGGAAGTCATCCCAGTAAAGACAATGACTTAACCATTCCTAATGGAAAGCATCAAAAACACCCTAAAAGAGTTGTCATCCACCCAACAAGCAACGACCCTAAAAGAAACTGGAAAAAAGAGCAGTTCTTAGCCCTTGCACAAAAATTAAAAGAGAAGGGATTTGTACCAACTTTTTGTGTGAGTCCAAGTGAAAGAGGTGAGTGGGAAGGTCTTGGAATCGATCTCCCCCAGTTCGAAAGTCTTAAAGAGGTTGCCAGCTTCATCTATGAATCGGGATATTTTATTGGAAACGACTCAGGTCTTGGCCATCTTGCCTCCAACTTAGGGATTAAAACATTAACCATTTCAGGAAATCCAAAACGGGTTCGCCTTTGGCGCCCTGACTGGACCTTGGGAAAAGTTGTTACCCTCCCCTTTCCCCTTCCCAACTTTAAAGGGATCCATTTCCGGTTCAGGGAAAATCAGTGGCAAACATTTGTCCCAGTCAGAAAAGTCTTTAAAGCCTTTATGGAGCTAGTCAAATGAAGACAGCTGTCATCTGCTCTAAAGGAATCGGCGATGGACTCATGATGATGGTCGCATCCCACCGGTTAAAACTGGAAGGATACGATGTCACCACCTTTCAAGATTCCTTGGAAGAGCTCGAAGAGTGGTTTCCAGGGCATCACTTTGCTAAGCGCTCGACCATTAAAACCCTCGATCACTTCGATCTCATCCTTCTTCAAAACGATAACACCCCTTTTTCTCTGAACTTAATCGATCGATACCGAGAAAAAATCCACGTTTTTTATGCGAGCTACGAAGAAAATAAGCATCCCCCACTCAACACGAAAGATCGCATCTTCGATAGAGCCCTTCCCATGGTTGCTAACATTGCTCAAGCCACCGCTTCGATTCTTGGCAAACCACATCCCATTTTAGAAAATGGTATCACCATTCCCTCTCACTTAATCTACAAAAAAAATAATAACCGGATCGTCATCCATCCGACAAGCACCACCGCAAAGAGGACCTACAATCGAGAGAAATTCTTAAAAGTTGCCAAAAAGCTTGAAAAAGAGGGGTATGAGATTGCTTTTTCTCTAAGCCCCGCCGAAAAAGAGCGCTGGGGAGAGATTCCATTCCAGACCCCAGAGTTTCCCACCCTTTCTTCCCTTGCCTCCTACCTTTATGAGTCGAAATTTCTCATTGGAAATGAATCGGGAACAGGACATCTAGCCTCTAACTTGGGAATCCCTACACTGATCATCGCAAGTTGCCCCAAACAAATGGCCCTATGGCGCCCAGGCTTTCTCTTAGGATCGATTGTGACTCCCCCTTCGTACATCCCTAACTTTAAACTTCTCCGCCTTCGTCAAAACAAATGGCAAACGTTTATCTCTCCTCGCCACGTTATCAAAACATTTCACCAGGCAATCAAATGAAGCTCTTTCCCTTTTTTCTCTTTCCCTTTTTCTTATTTGGCGCGCTAAATGAAAATGGTGATTTCCAAGTTTGGAATACCGATACCCTTCATGTCAAAATGGGGAGACAAACGACTTTAAAAGGGCAAACAGAGTTTCGCTACGGGCGAGATGGAAGCAAACTCTATTATAAACACTATCAAGGAGGGGTCCTTTTTACCTGTTCTCCCCGCACTCTACTTGAATTTGCATACCGACATACCTATCTTCGGAAAGATCACAAGTGGGGAGTCGTTTATAATCCCCTGGTCGACCTCACTTTCCAAACACAATCGAGAAGGGGCTTTTATATTGGAGATCGAAGTCGCCTCCAATACCTGATCTTCGATAAACATCTAGGACACAAGGGCCGGTGGCTCTATCGTAATCGCCTTGAAATCATCCCTGCCGTGCGACTAACCCGGAGAAAAATTGCCCCATTTATTGCTGATGAAATCTTCTGGCACGAAGGGCGAGGGATCATGGAAAACCGAGCCGAAATAGGACTTAAAATCCCCTATCACCAACGGACACAACTCAACCTCTCTTACCTCTACCGAAACCTCAAAAACCTTGATAAAACCTGGATCCATCACAACGTTCTTTGGGTCCATTTTTCTCTCCATTTCTAACTCAGGATTGCAACAATATTTTTAAATCGCTATGATGAGATTTTTTAACCACGCGAGTCACCATCTATGAAAAACTCTCCTCACAAAATGAAGCACCAGCAGAAAAAAGCAATCCGCTCTGCGCAAAAAAAAGAGTATGAAACAGAAGAAAAGGAGATGACGGAAGAGGAAAAAAAGAAATATGTCACCTCTCCTAAGACAAATAAAATTGCAAAGGGAAAGGCAAAATCGACTAAAAAATCCCATAAGACTTCTCCACAGGATGTGACCTGGGAAACCGAACCAGAGAGCATCCATCAAGAGGGAGCCCGTTGGATCAAGACGATTCAAAAACAAACTTTAAATGCTGCAGGAAGGCTCCAAAAAAAACTGCAAAAATTCCTCAAAAAGAAAAAGTAATAAAGCTATAATGTGTGCATGATTCGGATTGCCCACATTTCAGACCTTCATTTTTCTCGCTTTTCGTTGGATCCTACCCAGCTCTTTTCAAAGAGATGGCTTGGGAACCTCAACCTCCTTTTTAACCGCTCGAAAGATTACCTCAATGCCCGCCCTTTTTCTCTGATCCCCACCTTTAAAAAAAAAGGGATCACCCATGTCATCATCTCTGGCGATCTTACAACGACTTCGAGCCATGCCGAATATCAAATTGCCAAACGATTTGTGAAAGAATTAGAAGAGATGGGAATCAAAGTGTTCTCTATCCCAGGAAACCACGATCACTACACGAAAAAAGCAGATCGAACTAAGCGATTTTACCACTACTTTCCTCAAAAGGGAGGGGGAGATTTCCAACTTAGCCAACATGGCGTTTCTTCATGCCCCCTATTTTTTGGGTGGCACCTTGTTCTCCTCGACACCACTTGTGCAACTCCCCTCACTTCATCAAACGGTTACTTCTCTCCCATCATTGAAGAAAACCTTAAGAAATTAATTGAAACCATCCCTCAAAATGAACAGATTCTCCTTGTCAACCACTTTCCTTTTTTCGATCATGATCTTCCCCGTCGCCGCTTGATCCGAGGTGAAAAACTCCACGCACTCATCTCCCACTATCCCAATGTTCAGATCTATCTCCATGGACACACCCACCGCCATACCATCGCCGATCTTCGCCCTAATGACCTCCCTCTCATTCTCAATAGTGGGAGTACAGGGCACAAAAAAGGATCTTGGAATCAACTCGATTTAGAAGGAAAGAGTCTTAAATTGACTGTCAACCGGTGGGATGAGGAGTGGAAGGAGATAAAAAAGCACTCCTTTTCGTTCACCTCAAAGCCCTGGTACCATAAAGGGCTCCGCTTCAAATGCACCGGCTGTGGAAAGTGTTGCACAGGCAAAGGCTTTGTTTGGCTCACAGAAGAAGACATTGAAAGATTGGCCCTTTCGCTCAACCTTTCTGAGGAAGATTTTAGAAAAAAATATACGCGGGAAGAGGGGTTTGACATCTCTTTAACCGAAGATCCCGTTACCGATGACTGCATCTTTCTCCGTGAAAAAAAGTTCTGCGCTGTATACGACGCCCGCCCCAAGCAATGTCGGAACTTTCCCTGGTGGAAAGGGAATCTTGAAACCCCAAAAGATTGGGAAAATGCCAAAAAACGGTGTGAAGGGATTGACCACGAAGAGGCCCCTTTGTTCACCCTTTCAGAGATTGAAAAGGAGCTTGATTAATGGGTTTTGGAAAATTGGCTGTCCGCGCTGCAATTATATCGATTTGGATTGCTGTTTTCTTTTTCGTTCTTTCAATGACCCGTTTCATCACCCCCTTTAAAGAGGATGTCCCCACACTCAATATTTTTAGTTGGCCTGAGATTCTAAGTGCTGAAACCATCGAGCGCTTTGAAAAAGAAACGGGGATTAAAGTCAGACGCCACTACTACACCAGCAACGAAGAGCTTCTTGTGAAACTCAAAGCGACAGAAGGAAAAGGATACGATCTCATTATCCCCTCTGATTACATGGTCAAAAAGCTCATTGAAGAAGATCTCTTAAAACCCGTTGACCACTCTCAACTCAGCTTCAAAGGTCATTTTAATCCCCGCCTCATCAACCAACCTTTCGATCCTGAAAACACCTATTCTATCCCCTACATCTGGGAAGTGCTAGGATTTGGGATCAACACCGAGCAATATGAAACGCTCCCTTTCGATCCCACTTGGAACGAGGTCTTTCGCCCCACCCATCCAAATACCCGGATTTCGATGATCAATGACCCCATCGAAGCAATCGATTGCACCGCACACCACCTATTTGGGGCAAAAAAAGAGATTGGCCCTCTAGAAATCGCTCAAATTCACTCTGTTCTTACCGAACAAAAGCCCCTTGTCGAAGCCTACGCTGGCGTGAGAGGAGACTACCTTCTCATCACTAAAAACTGCTCCTTGGCTGTTATCCCCTCTTCTTATGTCCTCAGAACGACAAAGAGCTATCCCCATATCGATTTTATGATCCCAAAGTCCTATACCTTTTTAACCATTGAAAACTTTTGCATTCCGAAAAAGTGTGAGAATACAGAGATCGCCTATACCTTTCTAAATTACATCTATAAGCCTGATGTTTTTGCCCTTGAAGCAGAGACCTACCATAACTTCCCTGCAACAACAAATATTCGCCCCTATATGAAAAGTTCCCCCACCTACCTAAAAACACTCGATGCCTTAGATCATTATGAGGGAACGTTTTATTATACTCGCGATCTCCTTCCAGAGACCGAAAGTCGAAGCCTTTGGATTAAAGTGAAGGCTGCGTCGTAAAGAAGAATTCATGCTCTTGAGCTTCTTGAGGTGTTGGCCGGACCTCAGGATCGGGATCTCCAAGCCAAATGATAAAATCCCTTAATACAGGATCTGAAACTCCAGACTCCTTTTTACTTACATGCCTTTGAAGTAGATGTGAGTTGTTTTTTGAAGCCTCCCAAAGATCATTCCGTCCTCCTTGAATGGTTCCTGTCGCAAGAAGTGAAAGGATAGACCCAACCGAATACACATCAACTTTAGAGGTATGAAGAACAGGGCTTCCAGGTTTTTTCAATAATTCTGGCGCTAAACAATGAAGCGTTCCGGCGGGATGATGATTCCCTCCCTCTTTCTGATTTACGAAACGAGCGGCGCCAAAATCGAAAATTTTGACTTTGTTATCAGGGGTGATAAGAATATTTTCAGCTTTAAGATCTCTATGGATTAGGTGACTTTCCCCCTCTGACTGGGCATGGATCGATGCCACTCCCTGTAAAATCTGGTCCCCTATCTCTTGAATCGCAGAAGAAGACAACTGCCCTTCTCTCTCCACTCTCTTAGATAGTTCCTCTGCCCCTTCAAGATATTCACTCACCGTTCCAAAAAGGGTGAGGTTTAATTCTTGAGGATTTTTAATCATCTCCTGAATCTGACCCGCATCTAATATCACCACTTCCTTTTTAACATGGTCATAAGCGATCGCATGAGTTGTCTTGAGAACATGCTCATCAAACTGAAGAAAAGCAAGCCACTCTCCACCAACGCGCCCTTTAGCTAATTTATTCGACTCTTCATTTTGCTTAGCATCATTAAGACTTGTTAGTTTGAGTACTTGACTGACTCTTTCTCCGTTCTCCATATAAGAGATGTGATATGCAGTGGAAAACGATCCTTTTCCCAACTCCTTTTCAATAGCAATTCCTGGAAATGTCTGCTTCAGGTTTCGGTTCAATTCTTGAAAAACCCTCTGCCCTTCATGAGAATCTAAATCGACTTTTACCGTGTCCTTTATCGCCTCTCGAACAGATATGTCACCCCCAGAAATATCTGGATGGTAATCATCGATGACCAAAGGTTTAGTGTAAGTGCCCACCAATGGCATATTCTCCCCCTAAATTATTAAACCATTATTATCTATAACAATTATTATAACAAATAATTTAATTATTTTAAATCAATTTTATTATATCGTAATTTGCTTATTATAAGTGAATTATGAAATGCACTAGTCACGGGTCAAAAACTGGGAATTTCCCAATTTTTGACCCATGACCGGTATAACTATTGCCCATATTTTTTTTAATCTGGTAGAGTGGGGGGGTCATGCAGGAAGAGATTAGAGAAAAAGCACTAGAATGGCTGAAAGAGCCCTTTGATAAGGAGACCAGAAGGGAGGTTGAGAGGCTTCTGGAGGGGGATCCAGCCTCATTGATCGATGCCTTTTACACGACGGTCCCTTTCGGAACAGGGGGGATGCGTGGGCTGGTGGGCGCCGGGACTAACCGCCTTAACCGTTATACGATCCGCTTTGCAACTCAGGGACTTGCCCTCTACATCCTAAAAAAAGCCCCCTCCTCTCCCAAGGTTTTTATTAGCTATGACTCTCGGATCCATTCTAGGACATTTGCAGAGGAAACCGCCTCGGTTCTTGCGGGAAATGGCATTGAAGTTTTTCTAACAAAAGCACTTAGGCCAACTCCTTATGTCTCTTTTGGGTGCCGTTACCACCACTGCACCGCTGCTGTGATGATCACCGCTTCCCATAACCCTCCTGAGTATAATGGGTATAAAGTCTACTGGAGCGATGGAGGACAGGTGGTCCCCCCTCATGACATTGGGATCATGGAAGAGGTCAAAAAGATCGATCACCTCTCTCAAGTTAAGTGCGCACCCCTAGATGATCCTTTGATCCACCTTGTGGGAGAAGAGGAGGATAAGGCTTACCTTAAAGCGGTGACCTCTTTGATGAACCACCCTGAAAGCAATCAGAAAGAGGGGCGCACCCTTAAGATCGTCTATTCTCCCCTCCATGGGGCTGGAGGAACAACCCTTCCTGAAGCGCTCAAAATGTGTGGGTTTACCTCCCTCTCCATCGTGGAGGAGCAAAAAGAGCCTGACGGCTCCTTTCCTACAGCCTCTTCCCCCAACCCAGAGCAGAAAGAAGCGCTTCAAATGGGAATCAACCAGCTAGAGAGGGAAAAGGGGGATCTTTTTTTAGCCTCTGATCCTGATGCAGACAGACTTGGAGTGGTTGTGTTTCATCAAAATAAAGGGGTTATTTTAAATGGAAATCAAATCGCTTCTCTTTGCCTACACTACCTGTGCACAACAAAGTCTCTTCCTAAAAATAGCGCTGCGGTAACCACCATTGTCACGACAGAGCTTTTTCGGCTGATCGCAGAGTCTTATAATGTGACCCCTTTCGAGGTCCTGACAGGGTTTAAATACATCGGAGAAAAGATCCATGAGTGGGAGGAAAGTCATGCCTATTCCTTCCTTTTTGGGGCCGAAGAATCTCTTGGATTTCTCTATGGAACCCACGCCCGCGATAAAGATGCAACGAGCGCTGCTTGTCTCATTGCTGAAATGGCCCTGCAGCTGAAAAAAGAGGGGAAAACCCTGATCGATCTCTTAGATACCTTGTATGAAAAATATGGCCCCTTTTTGGAAAAACAACTCTCAATCCCCTTTGGAGGGGGAAAGAGAGGGATGGAAAACATGAAAAGGGCCATGAAAACTCTAAGGGAGAGCCCCCCAAAAGAGATTAACGGGCAAAAAGTGGTCGAAACAATCGACTACCAAACAGAAGAGACAGGACTTCCTCGGTCTGACGTTCTTCTCTTCCGCGTTGAGGACCAGAGCAAATTTGTGATCCGCCCCTCGGGGACTGAACCAAAAATCAAGATCTACGCCCTTGCCTGCCATAGCGACCTCAAAAAAGTCGATGCCTCTTTAAAAGAGCTCGAGCAAGGACTAACCGGTCCTATTTGATTTTCTCACCGGTTCGTGTCACTGTAATTGTTGAAACATCTCCTTCCTTTTGAGGAGGACGTATTTCAACATGCTGCTTCACCCGATAAGCCCGATCTGCAGGCCCTCTAGGATCTGTTCCCATTTCAACCGGATTCGTTCCGTAGTAGAAGTCATCTTTTACCTCAAAGCGGAAAACTCCATCTCCTTGATCTGGAAGAAATGTAAATGTCCCTTTTAAATCCTGAAGCTCATTTGGGATTGGAAGCCAATGGACCGCTTCACCATTGCTTATCATTGACTGTTGCAGTTCCATTTCTTCTTGAGGAGAAAGGGGATTAGAAAGGGTGTTATTTCGTATTAAGACTTGTAAAACAACCACGGAATTTGAAAGGTTGTGCTGACCAGACCCAAAAGCCTCTTCAACCCTCTTACCAGACCATTTTGCCATCTCTTGAACAATTGAGGGGAGATCACTACCTTCTATTTTTTTCCTATCAACACCGACTATACAACCATAGCTTGATTTAAAACGATCTTCTACTTGGGTTAAAAGTTGTACATTTTCTCCTTCCAGCGAAACCTCTTGAAGCTTGTCTTTATCTCGATCAAAAACTGTATAAACCGTTTCTCCCATTTCTCTTCTTCCAGTTAGACTAATCTCACCAGACCCTTCTTGCAGAGGATAAGTTTTCTTTGCCTCTTTTAAGAGCGTCTGATCATAAAAATCATAAACTCCGCTCTGACTAGGTAAAGAGGGAACAGCAACTCGTGCGGCTCCTACTCCTTGCTCTGCTCCTTCAACTTTGCGAGAAGAAAGAAGTTCTCCAATCTTTTGAATTAGCGAGAGGATAAGATCTCCCAAACGCTCCGCTAAACTGGGACCTCCATCGCCAACAATGACTGGGAACATGGCGGAGCCACACCCTCCAAAAACTCTAACTGTACTATTACTTTCCATATGAATTCCTTATTATTAATTATGAAATACTGGGGATAGGCTGCCCTGCAGCTTCTAACATCTCATCAAAATCTTCTAATGTTTGCGTAGCTTCCAGAAAATTCTTCTTTATGGTGTCACTCTTTTCTATTAATCTAGCGTCCCAAGGCTCTGGTTTCAGGAAGCCTCTACTCTCTGCTTGAGAAAGTAGATTGGATTCAGCCTTAGCATCAAGATAAGCTTCGAAACGTTGGTTTCTTTCCTTGCTAACATAGTCTTTTAACTTCTTTTGGGCCGCTTGCAACTCTCCTTGAACTTTTAAAGAGTGTTGCACCGGGGTGCCTCTTGTAGAGGAGCTCGATAGCTTGTAGCTTCCTTCTGCCAGTTTTTGTGATTTCTCATAGGTTGAGAGATCTTGACTTGTGGTAGCTCCTTGCTCCCGCTTCCTAATAGCTGCTAGACGATTCTCAAGGGTTTCAATGTTCCTTTTCATCCTCTCGATTTCTCTTCTTTCGCTATTAAATGTTTTCTTTTCCCTTACGGGTTCCGCAGGAGGAGGAACACTAACGGTTTTCTCTACTTCTACATCCTTATCAAGATCTCCGATAAGATTGGTAACATCTTCCAAAGTCTTTTGAAAGTTCGCATCGGTCACTTCTCCCTCTCCATCTATAACTGCTCCAGGAGTGTTCCCTTCATTCGTTTGTGTGACAACAACCCTTTCAGGGTCTAAACGAGGAGCATCGTTTTCAACGCGGGGGAAAAAGCAACTTAAAAGATTGCTAGCCCACTCCATGAAACGTTGAAAGAGTTCACTAACTTTCTTGCCTAATGCATCAAAGTCAATAAAAGGACTTTCCGATGAACTATTATTTTGAATGGGGGTATTTTGAATTGTTTCCATAATTAAAACTCTTTTTTTATTATACGTTTTACTATTATCTAACTAATATTATAACACGTTTATTAATAAAAGTCGTTGATACAATAATGATTATTAACTACTTATAATTTTAAGTATAATTAAACTGAACAATTATATACCCAAACAACTTCAAAAGTTGGAGTTTTGCCAAAGCCAACGCCCCAGATTTAATCTCCTCGAAGCAACACCTATTCAGGTGGATAGGTGCGATGCAGAGGAGGTTAAAGGTGGGGATGTTGGCGAAGGGAAAAACAAAGTTTTGAAGTTGTTTGGGTATAATTTTATTTATAAAATTATCTTTGGGGATAGGGGATACGGAGGTGGCGGGCGACTGCCAAGGTTTTGATAATTGTTTTTTTAACTGTTTGAAACTCTTCAAAAGTGAGTTGGCACTCATCAAATTGCCCATCCTTTTGCTTTTCACCGATTAGGCGGTTAACAAGCTCTGTAATGGTCTCTTCGTTGATCTCTTCAAGAGAGCGGGAAGCGGCCTCAACGGTATCGGCCATCATAATAATAGCTGACTCCTTGCTCCGAGGTTTAGGGCCTGGGTAGCGGAATAAAGATTCATCGACCCCCTCGATATTCCCTTCTGCCTGTTCAACCTGCTTGCAGAAAAAATAGTAAACAAGGGTGTTTCCATGGTGCTCTCGAATAACATCAAGAAAGCTTTGTGGAAGGCCATGTTTTTTAGCAAGGGCTTCCCCCTCAGCAACGTGAGCAATGATCACCTGCGCCGACTCCTTGGGATCGAGGAGTTGGTGAATATTAAATCCCCCCATCTGGTTTTCAGTGAAATATTGGGGATTAAATAGTTTTCCAATATCGTGATAAAGGGTAGAAACGCGGCAGAAAAGGCCATTAGCACCGATTGCTTGAGCCGCTGCTTCAGAAATGCTCCCTACAACTAAACAGTGTTGATAGGTTCCAGGCGCTTCAACACTAAGTCTTCTGAGAAGCTCGTTGTTTGGATCCATATACTCCATCAGGGTGATGTCTGTCATGACATGGAAAATCGACTCTAAAATGGGGAGGAGACCTACCACCAAGATCGAGGTGAGCATCAAAAAGGAAAAGGTGCTAACGAGATCGGAAACAACGGAGACACTCCAAAAAGTATTCTGGACAAAGTTGTAAACAAAGAAAATCGGGATACAGCTCAGCCATACTTTCCCGCAAACAACAAAAACCTCTTTCCTTTTACGCAAGTTTCGAGAGGCTTGAATCGCGATGACCCCTGTGATCAGGTTAATCGCGATAAAGCGGGTATGATCAACGGCTAGGGCAAGACCTAAGATGACGGCTAAAAAACAGGTGGAAAAAAGGGCAATTTCGGCATTGAGAAGAACGCAAAGGAGGATCGCTGCAAAGGGGACAAAGAGTGGATAGCGAATCATCTCAAGGAGTCCACTCATATCACGGATAAGGAAAAACTCGGTCAGTTTTGCAATGATTAAGGTTAAAATAATGATCGTTGCATAAAGGGAGAGCTTATAGATGTTGTTGATCAGATCTTTATGACTTCTCCGAAAATAATATCCCCCTATCAAAACAATAATGGAGGCAAAGATTAAACTACTCAAAAGGGGAAGGGGAGCCCAGAGCTTTCTCTTCTCTGCTATCGCCTTTTTCATCGCCTGCAAAAGGGCGATTTGTTTTTGTGAGACCTTTTCTCCATGTTCAATAATTTGACTTCCCGCTCTGATTTGCTTCATCCTCTCAGGGACGGTGGCTTCGACCAAGCGGCGGAGAGAACGTTGCGCCGACGCATCTTTGTCAAGAGACCACTCAACTTCTTGAAAGTAGTTGAGGATATAGGTGATTTCAGGTCCCTGAGCCTTCTTTTTCGTAAGGCTTTTTTGCAGTCCTTCCCAAAACCCTTCTGGTAAAACAGCAGAGTTTCCATTGAAAGAGGAGGGGAGAAGGTAATATTCAGGGGTCAACAGGTTAAGTGATTCTAGTCGATTAAGGGTGCGGGCGTCGGCAAACCGAATTTTTTGAAGGACATTTTTTACCTCATCAGCCCCTTGGTAGAGATCTTCAAAGGTTGTCTTTGAGAGGAGGCTTCGCCACCGTTGATTGTGGATTAAGAAATTTTCAAACTGAAACCGCCTTTTATCAATCGCATCGGGATCAATTCTATAGATGGTTCCTATATCACGTGCCGATTCCTGCCTGAGAATCACCGTTCCCTCTTCATCGGGAAACTCAAAATCAACTTGAGCTACGATATAATTTTTTGCGTGAGAATCGAGCTCAAGCATCTCGACACGCACTTCCTTAAAGTGTATGAATGCAGCTAAGCAGAGAAGGATGATCCCTCCTACGAGGAACCGTTTTCCTAAACCACTCTCTTTTAAATGGCGTTGCCACTTAGGCTTTTCTTTCGATTCATCATTCATAAATCTTATCCCCACGGTAACACGATTCTAGCGCTCTGTAAACTTAATTGTTGAAAACGCCCTACATCTAGAATCGGCATACTTGCATTTTAACCATTCGCGCAGCACAATAATGACAAGAGGTTACACCATGTCAACATATCAAGTCATTGCAAAAAAATTTCGTCCAAAAAAATTTTCAGAGGTTTTCGAACAAGAGGCCATTGTTCAAACGATAAAAAATGCGATTCGACTCAATAAGGTGGGACATGCTTACCTATTTTGTGGGACAAGAGGAACGGGTAAAACAACCCTTGCTCGCCTCTTTTCAAAAGCCCTTAATTGTGAAAAACTCGAAGAGGGTGAACCGTGCAACTCGTGCCCGTCGTGTCTAGAAATCACTTCGGGGCACTCTCTTGATGTCATAGAAATCGATGGGGCCTCCAATCGAGGGATCGACGACATTCGTCAGTTAAATGAAACCGTCGGCTATGCCCCCTCAAAAGGGGGGTATAAAGTCTATATCATCGATGAAGTGCATATGCTCACGAAAGAGGCTTTTAATGCTCTTTTAAAAACATTAGAAGAGCCTCCTTCCCATGTAATTTTCTTTTTTGCAACAACGGAACCCCACAAAGTCCTTCCAACGATCCTTAGCCGCTGCCAACGCTTTGATCTCCACCGTATTACTGCTGAGAAAATTGAAGCAAAACTCTCATCGATCGTAAAGGCTCTTGATGTTTCTGTAGAAAAAGGAGCTCTTGAACTGATCGCTTCACACGCTGAAGGATCGCTCCGCGACGCAGAGTCTCTCCTTGACCAGCTCCTTTGTTATGAAGAGCCCCCTATTACTCGTGATCATGCCATTAAAAACCTTGGCCTTATCTCAACCGATCTTTTCTTTAAACTAGATAAAGCTGTTAAAGAGCGGGATTTTTCTGCCCCTTTTACTCTCAGCGAAACGATCTACCAATCGGGATGTCATTTGCAACACTTTCTTGAAAGTCTCGCAAACCATTTCCGAACAATTGCGATGACTCAAATGGGAGAATCCCCTCCCGATGCAGCCTACCATGAGGCGGCGAAGTGCTACACCAAACATCACACCCTTGCCATTCTCGACTATCTCATCGATGCGATGGAAAAGGGGCAGAAAACCCCCTTTAAGCGGATCCATCTTGAAATTATCCTTCTCCATATCGTCCGTGGAAGTCAGAATATCCCCATTGAATCCCTTGTTGAGCGTCTTGAAAATCTTAAAGGAGAAAAGAAGACTCCCCTTCCCCCCACTTTGGAAGCGGCTCCACCTCCTCCTTCTTCTTCTGCTCCAGAAAAGGAAGAGGAGCCTGTTGAAGAGGTTCCTTTCTTCCCAAAGACCCCTTCTAAAACGCCTCTCCCTACCGTCAATATCGAGCAAAAGATCAAGCACGACCAAGTGATGCGCTTTGCTAGTGTCGAGTTAAATGGGTCACTAAGAGACCGCTTCTGATCCGCAGAAAAATGGCCTTTGACGAAATTGCGGCGCAATTTCGTCAACCGTTAGACGTATTTGCTTTCACTTTTAAATTTTAAATTTAAATCGCTATGCACCCTCTATACCGGTCATGTTTCAAAACTTGGGAATTTCCCAAAGTCAGCACTTGAGGTTTGATCCTATCGAAGCAGCCTCCTATCCAAGAGATAGGAGCGATGCAGATAGGGTTAAAGATCAAGAGTCGTAAACAGGGAAAAACCAAGTTTTGAATCATGACCGGTATAAAGAAAATTCGCTTTCTAAGTTTCTTTGTGATAAATTGTCTGTTAAATTAACCAACCACCAGTAAGAGGCTTTCTATGGGTAGCGGATATTCAAAAATGAAGAAACAAGCAAAGCAATTCCAAGAACAACTTGCTAAAATGCAAGAGGATATGCAAAATTTAGAGGTCGTGGGAAGTGCTGGAAATGGTCTTGTAGAGGTAACCCTCTCTGGCGAAAAAATGGTTAAAAAAATCTCTATTAAACCTGAGTGTGTTGACCCTGAAGATGTGGAAGGGCTTCAAGATCTCCTTCTCGTTGCTTTTAACGATGCGAGTAAAAAGATAGAGGAAAATACCCCTGGATCTGGATTAGAGGGGTTAGGAATGGGAAATCTCCCCTTTGGGCTGTGATGCAAGTCAAGTCACTCTTCTAAAGAGACTAGTAGTGGGCCAAAATTCTCTTTAAGGGCTTCTTCGATCGCGTCTGCGTCTTCAAGACGGAGGATCTCCTCAGCAAGTTTCTCGAGTTTAGACATCGAAAGTGCTCTTATTAACTTCCGAAGCTTTAGTATGAACCGTGGAGCGCACGATAACTTCCGTATCCCTAGCCCAAGGAGTAAGGGGGCGATTAAAGAATCTGAAGCCATCTCCCCGCACAGACTAATGGGAATATTTTCCTTGGCTCCGATATCAACCACTCTCTTAATCATCCGAAGAATCGAAGGGTGAGAAGGTCTGTAGTAAGGGTAAATCTCTTGTGTTGCCCGATCTGTTGCAAGGGTGTATTGAATAAGATCGTTTGTCCCTATGGATAGAAAATCACACTCCCTAGCAATATGGTCACACATCACAACGGCAGAGGGAACTTCAACCATACAGCCGATAGGAATTTCATCTGATATTTCATGCCCCTCTGAGCGAAGCTCAAGGGCTGCTTCTTGGATAATGTTTTTTGCTTTAAGAAGTTCAGAAACATCAGAGATCATCGGAAGGAGAATGCGGAGTTTTCCATCGGGACTAACGCGGAGAAGGGCCCGAACTTGATGAGCAAAAATCTCTCGATTTCTAAGAAGGAATCGAATTCCACGACATCCCAATGCTGGATTAGGTTCAAGCTCATATTGATTAACGCTCCCTTTATCTCCACCAACATCAAAAGCGCGAAAGATCACAGGCATCCTCATCGCTTTAAACATCACCTTTTGATACAGAATAAATTGATCTTCCTCTGAAAAGTTTCGAAGTTCTTTTCCAAAAAATAAAAACTCGGAGCGGAAAAGGCCAATCCCCTCAGCATTATAAGGGATGAGAAGGTCTAGATCAGCTAAGTTTTCAATATTTGCAAGGAGATCGATACTCACCCCATCTTGGGTGAGAGTCCCTTCTAACCTTTCGTCAATTGTGATCTCTACTTTCTGTACGCAGTTGGCGCGCTCTTCTTTATATTTGGATGAAGTCTCTTCGGAAGGATTAATAATAACAATCCCTGTTTTCCCATCGATAATGACGGGAAGTCCTTTATAAGGGTAAAGAGAGTCGATGGAAACGTTTGCAACATATGGAATCCCCTTGGAACGGGCAATCAGAGCAGCATGAGATGTCGTTCCTCCAAATTCTGTAATAAACCCTTTCACTTGCCCTTTACTTGCTTCTGCAGTGCTAGAAGGGATGAGCTCCTTAGTAAAAATAATGGAGTTATTTGGAATTTCATCAATTTTTAGCGATTTACGAGGGTGAAGATTCCGCAAGATCCGATGAGAAAGGTCTTTGACATCGATAAGCCTCTGCTTGAAAAAGCTATCTTTGACCTTTGAAAATTCTTTCTCATACTCCTTCATCACAGAATCGAAAACTGTCTCGGTATTTTTCAGTTGATTCCGAATGTTTTTTTCCATGAAAGAGGTCATGAAAGGATCATCGAGCATTTGAATGTGGGTATCAATAATTGAAACCGCTTCTGTCGATCCCTCTTTAGCAAGAAATCGCTGCAAGTCATGGAGATCTTCACGACTCGACAAAACAGCACGTCGATAGCGGTCGATCTCTTTTTCAACCTCGGCTAGAGGAATTGAAAACTCAGGAACAATTTCTTCTTGAAGGGCTTCGATAAAGAAGAGATTCCCGATGGCAATCCCTCCACTAATCGGGGCTCCTTTCAGAATCAGTTCTTCTACAAGATTAGGCATTATCCATCCTCCCCAAATTTTGTGTAAAAAGCTTTGAGAAGTTCATCGAGAGTCTCTTGAGCATCGCTTCCTTCAGCTTCAATTTGTAGTTGTGCGTTCTTCGGAGCCGCTAAAATCATAATACTCATAATGCTCCGAGCATTCACCGTTTGCCCTTTATAAGTCAATGTAACTTTGGCGTTTCTCTTCTGCAAAATCTTTGCAATTTGCGCTGCAGGACGGACATGAAGCCCTAATTTATTACGTACTTTTGTGATTTCTTTAACTTTTTCTGACAATGTTTTTCTTTCTCGCTATTTCTTCTAGCAATTTTTGATTAAACTCTTTTGCTGAGTGATGTCCCATCTCTTTAAGGCGATGGTTAAGAATCGTTGTTTCAATAAGAAGAACAATATCTCTTCCAGGCTTTACAGGATGGAGATAAAGGGGAACCCTAGTTCCTAAATACTCAACAAACCTTTCTTCAAGTCCAACGCGATCATAATAACGATTTTGATTCCAATCCTCTAAATGAATCACTAAGTCGATGGGAGCCTCTTCTCGAACAGAAATCGCCCCATAAAGATGGGCGATGTTCACAATTCCAATTCCTCGAAGTTCAAGCAAATGTTTATTCAAACTCGGTCCTGACCCTATAAGACGCTCTTCTCCCCTTTTCAAAATGACAACATCATCAGAAATCAGCCGGTGTCCCCGCTCAATAAGACCGAGAGCAGCTTCACTTTTTCCCACGCAGGAATCTCCCTGAATCAAAACCCCAATTCCAAACGCTTCAATTAAAGTTCCATGAACACTTTCTTTCGGAGAGAAAAAGGCTGAAAGGATCATCATCAACTTTGTAATGAAAGGCATCGAGTGGAGAGAGGTGCGAAGAAGGGGAACTTCGATCTCTCGACAATGTTGGATCAATTCACGTGGAGGAACAAGTCCTCTTGTCACAATCACAGCAGGGTTACTATCTGTGATGACCCCTTTTAGCCTTTTAAGAGAGGCCTCTTGACTTAAGTCCTTTAAGTAAGAGAGCTCTACTTTTCCAAAGACTAAGATCCGATGATCTTTTTTTCGAGTGGCATATCCCGCAAGAGAAAGGCCTGGGCGTTGAATATGAGAAACTTTGATCAACCGGTCCATCCCCTTGGCTCCCTTTGTTATCTCAAGATCGAGCTGAGAGGCGTGAGTCTCATAAAACTCTTGAACCGTCAATTTCACAAAGTCTCCTCCAGGTAAAACATCAGCCACTCCACAAAAGAGGGAAACGCAAGGTATTCCCTTCCCCTTTCTTTAGAGCGATAGTCAGATACAACACCTTCAGATAGAGAGCAAAGGACATTTCCCACTCCTCCATCGGGATACCAATCGCTATAGAAGCATTGATACACATCTAAATCAAAAGAACGATAAAACGGAAGGAGAGACTCGGTTGAGATCACTTGATTTCCCATCTTTAGGGTTTGCCTAAGCTCTTTAAAACGTTTCCCCTCTTCAACCAAGACCCCCGATGAGAAAATCCCTGTATCCCCTCCCTTAAAAAAGCCGTTGTGGATCCGGTAAAACTGAAGAAAGTCATCGGGAAGAGAAATATCCATCTCTTCCTGAAGAGATAAAATCTCCTGATCAACAAGAGGAGGCCCTCCCAAGTAGAATGTCTTTCCCTTTTTCATTGAGTAGGTTAAAAACAAGCCTCTTGGCGCCCCAACCATTCCAACTTCTGCAACTCCAGCAAAAAAACGGTCAACAAAAGCATAGGTTTGAGGGGAGTAGGGAAGGGCATTGATCCAATAGTCCCTTATAAATTCTAGCCGAACGACGCCATCTAGTTGGCTAAGCTCATACCAACTCTTGGTGAGGCGAGGAGCCTTTTTCTTTGCTTCCTCCCAAGAGCTCCCTGGGGAGTCACTTAGAGAAACAATCTCTTCATTTTCAAAGTACTCAACGATCCGATCTTGCATGCCAAAACTTCCACTACTAAACGAGGGAGTGTAAAAAGTTTTTATACTTTTTTGCAACGATGTTGTACAGATAAAGAATAGGGGGAAGTTATGATTTATACACGTGTTGTCGTTATCGGGGGAGGATTCGGAGGTCTAAACTGCGTAAAGACCTTGAAAAAAGCCAACTTAGACATTCTACTCATCGATAAGAAAAATCACCATTTGTTCCAACCTCTTCTCTATCAAGTGGCAACAGCAGCTCTTTCCCCTGCAGATATTGCAACTCCCTTAAGGGAAATCTTCTCCTCTCAAACCAATACAACTGTCATTATGGGAACAGTTGATCAAATCGACAAAAAAAATCGGACCATTACCCTTGCAAATGGAGATCACATCCCCTACGACTATCTTGTTATCGCAACGGGTGCCCGCCACTCTTACTTTGGAAATGACCAGTGGGAACCTCTTGCACCAGGGCTCAAAACAGTGACCGACGCCCTTAAAATTCGGGAAAGAGTCCTCATCTCCTTTGAAAAAGCTGAAAGAATGGATAGCATTCATGAAGCTGAAAAGTTTTTGAACTTTGTCATTATTGGTGGCGGTCCCACAGGGGTGGAAATGGCAGGATCGATCGCCGAAATCGCTCACAAGACGATGTTTAAAAACTTTCGCCGCATCAACCCCGAAAAATCAAAGATCTATCTCGTCGAAGGTGCTCCTCGAGTCCTTCCCCCTTTCCCTGAAAAACTTTCAGAAAGGGCGCGGAAAGATCTCGAAAAAATGGGAGTGCGGGTCCTCACCGAAAAAATGGTCACTAACATCACTGAAGAAGGGGTTCAGGTCGGAGAGGATTTTATCGAAGCGCGCAACATTATCTGGGCTGCTGGAAATGTCGCCTCTCCCCTCCTTAAAACCCTTGATACCCCTTTAGACCGGCAAGGAAGGGCAACAGTTGAAAGTGACCTTTCTATTCCCAATCATCCTGAAATTTTTGTCATTGGGGATGCAGCATGCACCATTGGAAAAGGGGGAAAGCCCCTTCCCGCCGTTGCTACAACCGCTATTCAACAAGGGCGCTACGTAGGAAAGATCATTCGACGCCAAATTCCAAAAGAAAAACGGCGCCCCTTTAAATATTTCGATAAAGGGGGCCTTGCTACCATCGGAAAGTGTAAAGCCGTTGGCTTTTTTCGAAAGATCCATCTCAAAGGACTTATCGCTTGGATTGCATGGGGGTTCATCCATATCTTTTATCTCGTTAGTTATCGCAGTCAATTTGCCGTTATGTTAGACTGGGTCTTCCATTATATGACGGGGCTCCGTGGAGCGCGCCTGATTCATAAAACGATCGACGATGAGTTAACGGTGTCAAATAAGAAAAAATGAATCTCTGGATAAGGAAAGCACCTGCTTTTTTTACATCGATCGTTCTTCTTTTTATTTTTGTTGGGGCCTATCTTTTCCATCTCTATCCTTCAAAAGATCTTGAAGGGGGGATCTTTAAAATCGAAGAGGTGAAAAGAAATGTCACTTCCATTCAAACCACTATCACCTACATCGGAAAACTCAATCACATTCCCTGCCGCATCACCTTCCGCCCTAATCAAAACCGCCCCATCGCAAACAAAGACTACCTCATAGAAAAAGGAGCTTTCCACAAAAATACTTTTAAGCCTCTATCTGAATGGAAACCAATTGAAAATTCTTGGAGCCTTGCCGAGTGGCGCTTTCAAACGAAAGAAAAAGTGAAGCGCTTTGTTTTTTCCCGCTTTAAAAATCCGAAAGTGGCCTCCCTTTTTGCAGGGCTAGCAACGGGGAATATGGAAAATCCCCTTTTGTCCTACCACTTTGGAGCAATAGGTCTTGCCCATCTCCTTGCCATTTCTGGCTTCCACTTTGCCCTTCTCACCTTTTTTCTCGCTTTTTTTCTGAAACGATTTCTCCCTGAAAAGCTCTTTGCCATCTCCCTGATAGCCCTTTTAGGGCTTTACTTTTTCTATATGGGGGGAGCTCCCTCTATTAGTCGGGCCTGGATCGGTGTTCTCCTTTACTTAGTAGGGATCCTCTTTGGCTACCGAACAAACCCCCTCAATGCCTTAGGGGTTGCCCTTCTCTTTGCTTTAATTTCTGACCCTTTTGTGATTACAAATATTGGATTTCAGCTTAGCTTCGGAGCAACCCTTGGAATTATCCTCTTCTACTCCCTCTTTGAAGAAAAGCTCACCTCTTTTCTTCCCAAACGCCCTTATAAAATCCTTCTCGAAATGAAAGCAAAAGATCAACTTGGCTATCTTCTCTGCGCTTACATTCGCAAAGGACTGGCCCTTCAAGGAAGTGTCCTTGTCTTTACCTTCCCCTTAATCCTTTACCACTTTGAAACATTCCCTCTCATCTCCCTTTTTTATAACCTTTTTGTCCCCTTTTTCTTCGCCCTTCTCCTCGCCCTTTTTCTCCTCCAACTCGACTTCCTTGCCTCTCCCCTCGCCTCTTTCCTCATCACAATGGTCGAAGGGGCCCCTCGCCCCCTTCTCTTCAAGGTCAACGCCAGTCAATCCCTCCTACTCATTGGGGGGATTTTCTTATTGTTCATATATAGGAGAGTGCTTCGAAGTAAAAAACAGAGCGTTAAGCACTGTAAATCCTGAGATTAAGCACTGAGCTTTCCAATTGATTCGAAGAGCTCCATCCCCTACTTTCCACTGAATCAGTCTCGCTGTTCCATATTTCCCTATTACACTCAGTGCTATAAAACTCACTAGATCAGTTTCTACTTTCCATGAATCTGAAACCTTAGTCTTTGCAAATTGAGCAATCGGACGACAGACAAAAGGACTTAACACTATTCCTATAATTCTGTAAACCACATAAGGGGTGATTGTAAGGGCAGGATTCCTTTGTTTCTGAAGTATGCAATGTGCAACTGAATAAATGGAAACCAAAAGAAAATGAGTCCTACCTGAAATCTTTCTTTTTGGTCCTTGCACAACTGTTACAAACAAAAGGCTCTTAACAGCAAAATCTCCACCCCAATCACTCCAGGACCTTCCGCAAAGCTTTCCAATAACTGCGGCAGCTCCCAAAGAGGTTAGGATCAAAAGAGGAAAAGTATACCTTTCATCACCCGTTAAACGAATAGCCCCATCCTGAACAACACTAACCCCCATCTTCGTCCATAATAGTCCCTCAGTGTCAACCTCTGGGCTCATTGCCCCTTCTTGGTAAAAGTCATTGAGATCTCTACCTATCTCATTAAAACAATTTTTGAAAAAAGCTCTATTTTCTAGTTTCATCAAATCCTCAAATTTTCATTAATATCAGGCGCGAGTATACAGAAACCTTTCATTCTTTGAAAATAAAATCTTTTTTTGAACCCTGACCAGGATTGACCAAAATTCTCTTGATCCGCAAAATAGGCTACTCATATCGTGATGGCGGTCGTAGCTCAGTTGGTAGAGTGCTTGATTGTGGTTCAAGTTGTCGCGGGTTCGAGTCCCGTCGATCGCCCATTTTTACGCTGCAGTATTCCGATAAAAGAAAATTCCTTTTCAGTGTGAAGAGTTTTTGGTACGATGAGGGAATGGAAAATAAAAAACCCCTTCATCCTGAAATAAAAGGTCTCTTCACGTTAATTGGAAGCACCCTTTTCCTTCTGGCTCTCCTTAGCTTTGTTCACGGATCCCCTCAGTCAAATTGGCTTGGCGTTGTCGGTTATGGCATTGGGATGGGAATGATGTGGACATTTGGCCTCCCCGCCTATTTAGTGATTGGATATGTTGGATGGATCGGGTGGAAAATGATCATGGGAGGCGTTCCCAAACTCCTTCGGATGAAAACGGTTTACTTCGGAATTGGGATCCTTTCCCTCTCGATGCTTCTAAACCTCCTTGCTGAAAGTGGAGCCCTTGCAAATGGTTTTATTCAAGCGCGCCTTTTTTCTGAGGTCTATTTAAGCAATTACCCTTTTCCCCACAAAGTCGTTCGATTCAATTTAGGGGGAGTTCCCCTCTACTATCTCCTTTGCGATATTCCCACCTTTAACTTGCACCACCTTCTAAGTCCTGTTGGGGTTGTGATCACTTTTTTCCTTACAGGGATGATGTCTCTCATCCTGTTTACCAATACACGGGTGATTCCCCTTGTGAAAAGCATTGGAACTTTTATGAAGAGTGCTGGCGCATTCTTAGTTAAAGTGGCAAATGATTTGAAGCCTGTTCGGGTAAAAAAAGAAAGGATCCCCTTGCGAAAGATCCCCTCCCCTCCTCCTCCCATTCAAAATGAAGAAGAGGAAAGTGAAGAAGAATCTGAAATAAAAATCTCCACCCACTTAGAAAAACAGCCAACGCCAGGTCGAGTGAAAAAAAACATGGACACAAGGACCTATGCAGGGGCTTTCAAGCGGTACCGCCTTCCCCCTTTAAATCTTCTGACCAATGCGAAGAAAGTGGATAAGCCAACCCTTAAGAAAGATCTAGAAAAGCAGGCGCAAATTTTAGAAGAAACGCTCGTGAGTTTTGGAGTAGAGGGAAAGGTTGGAGAGATTAACTGCGGCCCCACCATCACCTCTTTTGAGGTCCTCCCTCCAACAGGGGTCAAAGTGCAAAAAATCAAGGTCCTTGAAAATGACATCGCCCTTAATTTGCAGGCTAAATCGATCCGGATCATCGCTCCAATTCCTGGAAAAGCAGCGGTTGGAGTTGAAATTCCCTCCCTCTACCCACAAGAAGTGGGTTTTAAGGAGATGCTTGGGGAGTATCAGAAAGGGGGGAAAAAGCTTCACATCCCCATTATGATGGGGCAGACGGTAACGGGAGACAATGTCATTGCTGATTTAACAAAGATGCCCCACTGCATCATCGCAGGGGCGACGGGATCGGGGAAATCGGTCTGTATCAATAGCATCGTCATGTCGATCTTGATGACAGCCCGCCCCGATGAGATCCGCCTTCTCCTTGTCGATCCTAAAAAAGTGGAGCTCAGCTCATACACCAACCTTCCCCATATGATCGCCCCAGTGATTACCGAAGCACATGGAGCCTATGCCGCTCTAAATTGGCTTGTTAAAGAGATGGGACTTCGATACGAAATCCTTAAGAGGCTCAAACTCCGCAACATCCACGCTTTTAATAATCGAAAGTTCAATCCAGAAAAAGAAGAAGAGCTTGAAATGGAAATTCCTCGAAAGATGCCCTATCTTGTGGCAATCATCGATGAATTTGCCGATCTCATGATGGCATCAAGCTCTGATTTAGAAACTCCGATTGCCCGCATTGCGCAGATGGCCCGAGCTGTAGGAATCCACCTTATCCTTGCCACTCAACGCCCTTCTCGAGAGGTCATCACTGGTCTTATTAAAGCCAACTTCCCCAGTCGGATCGCCTTTAAGGTGGCCAGCCGGGTGAATAGTCAGATCATCCTCGATGAAAATGGGGCAGAAAATCTTTTGGGGAATGGAGATCTCCTCTTTCTCCCTCCTGGATCTCATGTGCTGACACGGGCGCAAGGGGTTTTTGTCCGCGATGAAGATATCAATAGGGTGATCGATCATATCGAGATGGAGGCAGGGCCCCAATATTTGATCAAATCGTTTGATCAAATGGTTCAAACCGATCTACTTGGCGACAGCGGAGGAGAAGGGAAGGATGACCTTTACTCTCAAGCTTATCAGATCATCACAGAAACGGGAACCGCTTCAACAACCTTTCTCCAAAGAAAGCTTAAAATTGGCTACGCGCGAGCCGCCTCTCTTATGGACGAGCTCGAAGCAAACGGGATCATCGGCTCTCCAGATGGAAGTCGCCGCCGCGTTCTACTCAAAAAAGACTAAAGAGGGTGTTTAACAATTGCTTTGGGCATTGGAAAAAGAGATTTTTTCCTAGGAAAGCTGTTTGGAGACCGGAGTAAACTTTGAAAAGTTTGCGGAGGGTCGAAAACAGGTTTCATAGGGGAAAAGATCTTTTCCGTTAATGCCTGAATGAATTGTTAAATACCCTCTAGAGGGCGTGACATCAATTACACTTCGCTGCTTTATACCCAAACAACTTCAAAACTTGGTTTTTCCCTTCGCCAACATCCCCACCTTTAACC
>JAGROK010000046.1 GCA_020440285.1 Chlamydiia bacterium
GCATGTTGGTTTCCCATTTTATGGAATCGGGGCAATGAAGTGGGATGAGATTTTGTTGACCCAGGGAATCATTTCCATAAGCAAGTTAACAGTGATCTATCCTTCTGGGCAGCTTATTGATGTTCCGGGAAATGGATCGATCAATCCGTTTGATCTGAATAAGACGGGGAAGACGCGCACCTCTATGTATCTTCATCTCTTAACTTCGATAAGCGAAGAGGAAAATTATTTAGAAACTGGATTAGAGCAGGAAAAAGTCGTTCTTGCAGTTAACCAACTTGAACTCTCTGACGATACAGATGCAACTTCCATTCGAGCTTCAATGAAGTTGGGGGAGTTTGAAAAAGATTTAGAGAATCGGTGGAAGATGCGCTTGGATTACATTCCACCTCTTCTCTCGACGATTGCAAATCCCTTTCTTCAAAACTTCTTTATTGAAATGAAGACAAAGTTAGAGCAATTCCAAAATTCTTTGGAGCTTGCATCGACAACAGGAGAAGAGTTTGAAGGACATACCCTAGAAACAAAGCACTGTTTACTGGAGCTTGCAAAAGTCCGATGTCTTTTAACAAATATAGAAAATGGTGTTGCTACCCACCCTTATTACCTCTACGAAGGATTGAACCAGTTTTTAAATACTATTTCTTTATTGCATCGCAATGCATCTAATTACAAAATGGTTCCTTATCAACATGACAAATTAGCGCAACTTTTCCCTGTCATGCTAGAGGTGATGAGCCAAGGCACCTCTGCCAGCCAGGAAACATCGCGTTTAGAGTTTCATAAGAAGGACCGCTGCTATGTCTCAGAAAGACTTCCCGAAGAGCTTCATGATGCAAAGGAGGTCTACTTAATTCTTCAGAAAGTTGATACAGCAGGTAGTCCACATATCGAAGGGTTAAAGCTTTCTGGATATTCACGTCTGTTGAACACAATGATTTTTGGTGTGCAAGGGATTTCTCTTGTACGCCTAGAGCGCGCTCCTTTTAACCATAGCTTTTCTAAGCGGGCGAACATTTATAGTGTTGAAAAGGGGGTCGAGTGGGACCACGCTCTGAAAGAGGGGCGTTTGGCTTTTGATTATAAAGATAATGCGCAAGGTGTCCAGGCCTATCTTTACTGGAGGTAGAATGGGGCTACTGAACAAGTTTCGGAAAGAGGGAAGTAAAAAGAGTATGCACGAAGAAGTGATGCAAAATATTGAGTATCTCCTCAATACAAAAGCAACCTTTGGAGCGTGGCAAAAGGGAATGGGGCTGCAGAGCTACGCATACAATAAGTCAAATCTATCTGTAGTTAATGGGATTATCGATGATATTTTCTATAATATCGAGACGTATGAAAAACGGGTCAAGATTTTGGGGATCGATGTAATAGATAACTCAAGCGCGCTGAAAATTCGCTTTCAGATTGACTGTTTGATCGGTGAAAAACGCCATTCTTTTTATGTAGGATTTAAAAATTTTCCAGAGCCGATATTTGTAGAGGTTGAAAATGATGCAGAGAATAGACATTGACGCTGATAAGGAGACGTTGATCTCAGATGATCTCGTTCTTAAGTTAGAGTTAGAATCAGATGGAAAGAAAGGAGAGGTTCTTTCTGGAAACATTGAATATTTTAAGCTCTCTTATCACCCCTATGGTTTTGATGGGTTGGTTCATTTTTCTGTTTTTGATGATCCCAAAATTCATGAACTTTTTGCCAGTAAAAAACCTATTAATGTGACATTTTTTTATCAGACGAATCGTCAGAAAAAAGCAAAGAAACCTCCCACGAAAATCAAAGGGATTGTTTGGGAAAGGACATCAAAAGGAATTGGAAAAAACGGTCAAGACAAAGACACTTGGATGTATCAAATACAATTTAGTGACTGCGCCAAAGTGAGTTGGAAAGCCCACTTTCCCCTTAAGATTTACCTCGAAAAAACGCTCAAGGATGTCATTGATGAAGAAAAAAATGCGCTCATAGACTTAGAGTACGACTTTGAAGCTCTAACAGAAGAGTATCCGATTCTTGCTTTTGCTCTCGACTATAAAAAAGATCGCCCAGAGTGCGGGCAACCCAATTTTTATGATTTTTTAACGTGGCTCCTTCATCTTGAAGGGGGAGTGCTTAACTACAACTACAAAGACAATAAATATAAGATCTCAGGGAAAAAAGAGGGAGATGGCGATCCCATAGGGGTTGCTGAATGGTGGGTGACTCCACCGGTATGCAATTATCCAACTCCTGCAAGGAGTAGCGAGACTGTGCTCAAACATTACCCTGATAAGGTGGAAAAAGAAGATAAGAAAGAGGAAACAGCCTTCGACAAGGTCCGCTCAGATTATTTAGACAGTGAGACGTATACGCAGTTTCCAGAGCAAAATGACCTAAAATATAAAGGTGTGCAAAGTCCAGAAAAAAACAGCGTATGCTTCAATGCAATCGAGCTGACAGAAAAGTTCCACTTTGAGCACCTCTTTCCAGGAACCTTGATTGCCTTTAAGGGTGAAGAGAAAAAAGGGAGAACGTGGTCCGAAAGCAGCCTATTTAATGGAAAAACCTATCGTTTAAGCCATATTTCCATCATGGGAGAGAAAACGAGTGCTTCAGAAGGGATGAAATCTTTTGCGCAGCCTTATGAAATGAAGATTCATGTGGAGAGTGAGGAAAAAGATGAACTCTTTATCCAGCGCCCTCACTATGTCAGGCCAATCTACCCCTTTCCGATTCTAGGAAAAATATTTTGCGAGATAGGTGAAGAAGAGCAAACGACTTACAATGTTGTCAAAGATGAAAAAGCTCCACTAGGGAGATATGAGGTTCTTATTCCTATCGGTGGAGAAGAGAAAAAGGTCATTGTCCCTTTTTCTCCAGACTTTATGACAGGACAACATTATTTCCCTTTTTGCAAAGACCAACAAGTTATGGTTGATATGTATTTTCGGACCGCAAAGATCAAACGCGTTGTAAACTGGCAACCGCTGACAGAGCTTCCTGAAAAAATCCAGGGATGCCAGGTGGTCTATGCCTCTAATGGAAAGGATAAATACTTCTATCAAAAACATGAATTTGTTGATGGAAAAGACTCCGTGATGACCATCAAACAATCATCTTCAGAAGCCCAAACGCAGGTCATTGAAATCAAGGAAAAGGTCATGACCTTTACCGTTGAACAGAAAGATAAATTCAAAGTGATGGTGCAGTTTGATCGAGATAAGGGACTTCTTCTTCAGGTGAAAGATGACGA
>JAGROK010000047.1 GCA_020440285.1 Chlamydiia bacterium
GATTTAATCTCCTCGAAGCAGCACCTATTCAGGTGGATAGGTGCGATGCAGAGGAGGTTAAAGGTGGGGATGTTGGCGAAGGGAAAAACCAAGTTTTGAAGTTGTTTGGGTATATATTCGACATCAAATAGGACTTTAAGTTAAAGAAAAGGGAGTATGACACCATGGCATCGGACCTTCTTTATCATTCTCCTTATTGTCTCAGTGCTAGCACTGGGGGTATCCTACTACGTCGAGTATGTGATGGAAATTCCCCCTTGTATGTATTGCAAATCTCAGCGGTGGATGTATTTTCTTTTGATCCTCCTCTCTTTTGGGGCTCTCTTTACGAAGTGGAAAAAAGGGATTTTATGGGGGGTTCGCGTCGTTCTTTTGATTGGACTTGCTATCGCAACGCTCCACACCATTAAGGAATTTACGGGGGGAAGTTGCGGATGCGCGTCAAGAGCTCCATCGTGGAAAATCTTTGGCCTTCCTGCTCCCCTTTATAATAGCGTCCTTACCCTCGTCCTTTTAATCGGAGCAATTTTTACGAAAGGCTCTTCAAAAGAGTGATAAGATCGTCTCGATCTAAGTGTTTGATTTGATCTTGATCATCGTATCCAACAACCCCTTCGGTCAGCCCCACCTTCTTTTCGATCAGGGCATGGATGTGCTCTTCTACTGTTTGTTTGTTGACCATTTTAAAGACTTGAACCCCTCGGTTTTGTCCAATGCGGTGAACCCGGTCTGTGGCCTGGTTTTCTTTAGCAGGGTTCCACCACCGATCATAGTGGATCACAACTGAGGCAGAGGTTAAATCAACTCCGGTCCCAGCCGCTTTCAGTGAAGCGACAAAGACTTCACACTTAGGATCTTCTTTAAAAATTTGAAGTTGTTTCTTTCGATCCTGTGTAGATCCTCGAATCGCTGCAAACCCAATCTTATTTTCTTTGAGGTAGTGTTCAATGATTGTCAACATGTCGAGGTACTGAGAAAAGACAACAAGCTTTTGTCCACTTCCTCTCGTCTCTTCAAGAAGTTCAACAAAAAGATCCCATTTTCCACTTTGATACTTTTTGTAATTTTTCAGATCTTTATTGATCAAACAAGGATGATTGCAGATTTGTTTCAACGTATTTAAAAGGGAAAAGACGTGCATATAGGGAACATCTTTTTCGGGATTGGAGATATCCTGTAGAAGGGCATCTCGCGATTTCTTCACGGCATTTGTATAGAGTTTTTGCTGCTCTTCAGAAAGAAATGAGTAGGCAATTTCTTCGATTTTTTCCGGCAGATCATCAAGGACTTCACTTTTTTTTCTTCGCAGGACAAATGGGTGGATTAAACGTGATAAAAGATATTGTTTTTCTTGATCATGGAGTTTTTCAATTGGGTTAACAAATAGCTCTCTATATTGAGCAGGAGGGGGCATATAACCGGGAAGAACAATATCAAATAAGGCTTTAAGCTCGATCAAACGGTTTTCAATTGGGGTTCCAGAAAGACCGATCTTTGTCTTTGCTTTTAATATCGATAAGGCGTGGTGGGTTTGCGATTGAGCATTTTTTGCAATTTGAATTTCATCAAAAATGGCAATATCAAACTCAAACTGCGCAAGTTCTTCTCTCTCACTTCGTAGTGTGCCGTAAGAGGTTAAGAGGATATCTGCTTTATAGTTAAACGATTTTAATGTTCGTTGAGTCCCATAAAACACAACGACATTCATCTTGGGAAGAAATTTGGCAAGGAGATCTTCCCAATGATAAATCACCGATGTGGGACAGACAACGAAAAATTTTTTCCTCGCTTCAGAAAATGTATTTTTTGCAGCAGCAAGAATTGCCATCGCCTGATGGGTTTTCCCGAGCCCCATATCATCGCAAAGAAGACCGGAAAGACCATAAGAATAGAGAAACCATAGCCACTTTACACCTACCTCTTGATAGGGGCGAAGGGTGCTCTTTAACCCTTCTAAACTAAGGGTATCAACCGTCTCAAAAGAATCGAGCTCTTCAAGAAGAGTTCTTGTTTTTTGCCCTTCTTCCGTTTCTTCTTTTGTTGGCTCAATATTTTCAAAGGTGCGCAAGCGAATCCATTGGAGAGTTGACAAAGTCAGCGTTTCATCATCGATGATGGCAACATCCCGAAGCCAATTAAAGCGAGGGTCTTTAAAGAATAAAAGTCCCGCCTCAGTAATTGCATAAGAGCGATGTTTCTCAATCGCTTTTTTTATTGTTGTTAAGCTCTCTTCTCCAAACTCACTCACATAAACAAGGTTAACGTCCCACCCCTTCTCGCTTGTCTTATCAATTTGATTCACTTTTAACGTAAGATTCTGGGGACGCTTTAACCGTCGATCTATTTTAATAATATAGGGTTTTAGTTTAGTGAGCTCAACGGTGATAAAAAGGGGCTCTCTACTTTCATCGATGGTGACTTTCTTCCGATATTTATCAGGGAGGCGCGCTGGAGGGGGAATTTCGCTAAACCCTTCTCCAGGAACATAGGAGTAATCTCCATAAAAATAAACTTCCCGTCCTTGATACTCAGGGCGATAAAAATATTCTGGCTCAACAACAATCCGCCCTTTTTCGTTGATCGAAATATTTAATCCCCCTTTTTCTAAGGGACATACGGGACTAAAGAAACCTTTAATCTGCTCTAATTCTTCTTGATTCTCATGGATAAAGAGGGGGATCTCACGCGCTTTAATTGCTTTGTCGGGGGAAATATTTCCCAGCCCTCGAGCGCGCACTTTCCGATAAAACCCCTTCCCCTTCATATAGAGCCAATCTCCAAAATCAAGGATCTCATCACCCCCTTCAAAGGTTCCCGACTCACTCTCAAAAGTAAGGGTTTTTAAATCGAATTGATAGGTTAAACGAAATTCAACATTGGAGAGATGGATTTGAAACCCTTCATGTTCATTCAGCCATAGGCGATGTTGGTTGATAAAATCTGCAATTTTTTCTGGAGGGATAAGGGTTTCAATGGTTTCAAAGCGCATCTCCTTTATCGGGAAAAACCCTTTTTCATCTAGATAAACCCAAGAAGAAAATAATGCCGAATTCTCAAGCTGCATATCCCCTTTTTCAAAGGCATAGCAACTGATCTGAAGCTCTTTTTTTTCATTAAACTGGAGGTCATATTTAGGGGTAATGGGGTCGCGGGAAATCGTAGCTCCCTCTAAATACCTCTGAACCGCTTTAAAGTTCTGCTGCAAAAACTCCCCCAATTTTTTTTGGGGAACCACTTTTTTCTTGAGAAGGGGACTCGTTGTCGCTGGAAAAAACCCTGCTTCAGGATAGTATTCCCAATCATCTATTTTTACACCCTCTTTCCCCCTTTTTTCTGAAAGAGGTTCTGATGAAATGTGAAGCTCTTTGGAGTGGGGATCGTATCGCATTTTCTGAACGCGCACATCTCGAAATTCATGAACAGGAAGGGGAGACTTGACCAAGCGAAGCGATGGGATAATCTCTTTCCAATTGACCTCAGCAATATAAAACTGAAACTCGAGGTCTTTAAAAGAGATCGTCACCTTTTTAGGAAGGGAATGTTTTGAAAGGCTAAAATCGATTGAGTATACTTCATTAAATTCCCCAGCAAGGATCATCCACTTCGCAAGGTCAGACCAAAATGAAAGCTCATATTGAAGTCCTTGTGTAGGGGTTCCCCGTTTCCAAAGAGCAAGCTCTTCTGGAGGAAGATTGGAAAATTTAAGGGAGGTTTCTTCTGTTTCTACAGCTCGATTAAAGATAAACTCATTAAGAAGCTTTTCTCCCTTTTTTGTTTTAATCTTCACAGAGAAAAGAACCTCCCCTCCTTCAGCTGTTAAGGTGTATTCCTTTTCCCCTTTTTTCTTAAATTTTTTGGGATCAGCCCCATGCCGTTTGAATGCCATAGAGCATAGTTTGTTCCAAAAAGAGTCTTCAAAGCGGACATGAAGGGGTTCTTCGCCATCAACCTTGATAAAGGCTGCAGCAAGATGGGGACACGACTGTTTTTTTTCAGCCTCTTCGCACGTGCAAAAGGCATCTTTAACCTCTCCTTCATCTCCAAGTTGAAGAAAGGGCCAATATTCTTCCTCTTTATCATGCACTTCAACCTGGTAAGTTCCCCCAGAAAAGACGATGCTTTTGACTTGCCCCCCTTTAATCAACGCTTCCCCTTCAGATTGGTGCTGAGATTGAAAGGACCTTTTACTCAAACCGCTTGCATTCCCTCTTTAAGTTTCAACACCTCCCCACTATAAACATAGGAAACCTCTCCTGACATGACAAGGTCGATGAGCTCCCCTTCTTGGACTACAACCTCGAAGTTAAGGCTCTCTCCACTCCCAAAAATCACATCAACTCTCCCCGATATTCCAAAACGTTTCCATGCTGCCATGCAAGCAGCCGCTGCGCCACTTCCGCAAGAAAAAGTTTCTTCCTCTACCCCTCTTTCAAATGTTCGCATATAAAGATTATTCTGGGGACCAAGGCTAACATAATTGATATTTACCCCCAAATCAGAAAACCGTTTTCTAGCTTCGGTATCAAACCGAGAAAGATCATCAACAAAAACCACGAGATGGGGAACACCTACCTCAATGAGAAGCTCTTCTTCTTTTTCCTCTATGATCTGTGGAAGGCCCATTCGAACCGTGATCTTTCCTTCTTCCGTAGCGCAAGGGTAGATCTTTTTCATTGTTTCAATCTGAAATTCTCCGTCCTCTTCTCCCAGATCTTTTAAAAACTGAAGCAAACACCTGAGCCCATTCCCACACATCTCTGCTTCAGATCCATCAGCATTAAAGATCTGCATGGCAAAATCTCCCCTACTTGAGGAACGAAGAAAAATAAGGCCATCTCCTCCTATTCCATATTTTCTATGGCAAAGCCTTGAAATTTGCAATGAATCGAGGGAAATGCTTCTTTTTCGATCATCGATTAAAATAAAGTCATTTCCCGTTCCATGATATTTGGAAAAAGGGATCGTCATCACTCAAAGCCAAGGTCTCGATAGGATGTGACAATCCCATCTAAAAGACCAAATTCTTTTGCTTCATCGGCGCTCATCCAGGTATCGCGATCGATTGTCTTCTCGATAAGGGCAGCATCTTTTCCTGTTTGTTTGGCATAGACATCAACAATTTGCTTCCGAGTCTTGATGATCTCTTTGGCTTGGATTTCTAAGTCTGTTGCTTGCCCTTGAATCACTCCTGAAATAAGGGGCTGGTGAATCATGATCCGCGCATATTGCGTTGCAAACCTCTGCCCAGGGGCTGCTGCTAAACTTAAAACAGAACCCATCGAAGCTGCAAGTCCTGTCACAAGGGTTGTGATAGGAGAGGTGATCATCTGCATCTGATCCCAAATCGCAAAACCAGAATCAACAGATCCACCGGGAGAGTTAATGACAAAAAGGATTGGTTTTCCTGGCTCGGTATGCTCTAGATACCACAGCTTCCGAATGACATCCTTAGCGCTTTGATCAGAAACAGCTGTTGAAAAAAAGATCCTCCTCTTTTTGAGTAAGATCTCCTCAATTTTTGTATCAAAAGGTTTTGATCCCCCTTTTTCATCTTCATCATCTTCCATTCGAATCGGCTCTAACTTTGTCGTCACAATATTATCCTTTTGTTATACCATTAACTGATGCATCTAGAGTTGAAAGTTCTGGGTAAAGGGGAAATTCCCTAAGAAGCCTTGCCACTTCTTGCTTGACTTTCTCTAAAACCCCACCATCAATACTAACTTTCGCTTTGCTCGAATTCTTGGTCCCTTCAACTCCACTTGCTTTAGATGCTTTTAACAGATCAACCATTAAATCGGCAATCTGCCTCATCTCTTCTTCCTTAAGCCCCCTTGAAGTTAAGGCAGCAGTTCCCATGCGAACTCCAGAGGTATACCAAACACCATTGACATCATTGGGAATGGTATTGCGGTTCACCGTCATCTTCGCCTCAAAAAGGGCTACTTCTCCCTGCCGCCCTGTCAGTCCAAAACTTGACATGACATCAACAACAACGAGATGATTGTCGGTTCCCCCAGTGAAAAGCTTCACACCTCGAGAAAGGAGTCTCTCCGCAAGGGCCTTAGAATTTAAAATCACCTGTTTTGCATAAGCTTTAAATTCTGGGACGCTCGCTTCTCGAAATGCCACAGCCTTGGCTGCCATTACATGGGGCAGAGGCCCCCCTAAAACAAGAGGACACCCCTTGTCAATCACTTCTCGATATTCCTCTTTGCATAGGATCATTCCCCCCCGCGGCCCTCTAAGTGTTTTATGAGTTGTTGAGGTGACAATATCAGCATAAGGAACGGGATCATACTCCCCCGTGAGGGCTTTCCCCGCAACAAGTCCTGAAAAATGGGCCATATCGACGAGAAATACCGCCCCACATTTTTGGGCAATTTCTTTCATCTTTGCAAAATTCACTAACCGGGGATAGGCGGAATAGCCCGCAACTAAAATCGTTGGCCTTTCCTCCATTGCTTTTTTCTCAATTGCCTTGTAATCCAAAAGCTCACTTTCAGGATCAACTCCATAGGAGGTTGCTTGCATCATTTTAGAAGAAACATTGTGCTTAAACCCATGAGTCAAATGTCCTCCAGCATCGAGGGCAAGCCCCATCATTTTTTGCTGAAGCATGAGCATCCGAACCCGCTCATATTCATCTGGCGAAAGCTCATCTACCCTCTTTTTGCCAAGCCTTTCCACCTCCCTATTCTGAATGCGATGGACCAAAATAGCCCAGAAAGCAACGAGATTCGCATCAGCCCCCGAATGGGGTTGAACATAGGCATGCTCCGCGCCAAAAAGTTTTTTCAGCTCCAAGACCGCTTGAGCTTCGATCTTATCAATATTTTCACACCCCGCGTAGAAGCGGTGATAGGGATATCCCTCACTATACTTATCTGTCAAAAGGTTCCCCATTGCCAGCTGCGTTGCCAGTGAAGAGTAATTTTCAGAAGCGATCAGCTTCATATGAGTCCTTTGGTCTCGAAGCTCTTTGATGATTCCCTGGGCAATTTCAGGATTTTCTTTGGTAAGATGATCTAAAGCAGCCAGGTAGGCAATGGCAGCAGAGTCCCTTTCTTCCTCTGGAACCTTTTCAAAATAATTGCTTAAATAGGGCATCGAGTCTCGTCTCCAAATCACTTTAACCTCTCACTATAGCTGATTCAGTTTAAAAATGGGATGATTTAGACAAGATATTTTTGCTGGATTTTGCCTTTTTAAAACTGACACCATTGTCCAAAAGACAAGGGGAGGTTTTAAAAAGACAAAAGACGGCGGAAAGATCTGGATAAATCATCCCATTTTTAAATTGAATCAGCTATATACCACGGCTTAAATAAAATTCATAGTGCCAGGGTCTGGGCTCTGAAAAGAAAGATTGAGGTTCTTACCCCGGGGTGCGATTTCCCCTTGAGAAGTTTTATGCAAAGAGTTAGCCTGTTGGTGGTAAAAAACAGGTAGAGAGACTAAATGGACAAAAAACCAGAGCAACCACTTGATATGCGAGATCTTCCAGAAGAATTTCTTGATATTCACGAGCTTGAGATGAAGATGCTTCTCCTGGCGGGTGTCCAAAAACAATACCAAGGAGAGTTAGAGCGGATTAAGTCCCTCCGAATGGCACTCGACACGCAACTGTACCTCAAGGAAGTAGAAGTCAGCGCCTTGACCGAGAGGGTCAATGAACTTGAAAAGGATATCTCCAGGCTCACCGAGAAATATAAACAACTCGAAGAAAAACGGGAGAGTGTCACAAAGATTGAAGTATTGAACGCCCTTACACAACAAATGACAACGGTTAAACGGGTGAAAGTGTTTTTCGAAACCCAAGCCTCAAATACTTTAGATATAAAAGTAACTGAAGAAAAGATCCTTGATAAAATCAAGGAGGATCTTTCTGCATCAGAAAAACTTGAAAAAGAAATCAAAGAAAACCTCGATAAAACCTATGAAGAGAAGCAGCCCCTCGTATCTGAGTATCATGCAATCACTGGAAGTGTCGATCCCGATGATTTAAAATTTTATGAATGGTTCCGTGATTTTGTTATCCCAGAGTTAGTGAAAGCTAAAAAATCCATGAAGAGGGCAACACCTCATAGCTAAACATTTTTTAGTCGAATATGA
>JAGROK010000008.1 GCA_020440285.1 Chlamydiia bacterium
CAACAGAAGCATTTAAATCGTTACAAAACACCTCTAAAATTTTTCTAATTTTATACTTACTTAACCTACTGAATTTCATAGCAAAACAACATATTCCTATTTGTTTTGCTAGTCAAGAGCCTTATTTAAATTTGTCAGCTTGAGTTAAATGGGACGTTGTTATACGATTTCTTGAATGCAAGACTTGCCACAACAAACACCAGATTATGAAGTCGTTCTTCCCTTAGACGGAGAGGAAAGTGGGTGTGTCATTCAGGAGGATCCTACCTTCCGAGTGATTGAGGCGCCTACCCCCCCTATGGTTAAGCTCGAGGAAAAGGATCTCTTTTCTCTCGCTCACTACCTCCATACGAAGTACGAAAAGGGATTTACTTGGGGGGAGCTTCCTGAAATTATGACGGCAGTGATTGCCTATGTTGGCCCTAACCCCGAGATGACGCTGAAGGAAAAGAAAAAGGCTGCCATTGAGGTGATCCACTACTTGATGGTGAGTGTTGATCCCCTCTATCTTCCAGAAAAAGCAACGGATCCTTTCTTTGAAGAACTTATCCACTCCCATATTGAACTAGCCTTCACCCTCCCCACTGAATGTGTGCTAATCCAACCTTCTCGCACAGAGCCCCCCTCTGAAGAAGCACTTACCGGGTATGCCGACCACCTCTACACTCATTTCGAAGAGGGATTAAGCTTTCAAAATCTTACCCTTGCTACCCACTACTCAATCACCCACATATTGTCTTATCAAAATCTCAGTATGGAAGAGCAAATCGAAGGGGTTTATACAATCATCGATCTTCTCCTTTCTAAGACTGATTCGGAACACCTCCTCTCTAACTTCGATGAAAAGCTCTATAAGATTTTCTTAAGAAGCTTTATTCGGGAGATCCTCCACGCTATTTAAAGCACTATATTTTCATATTAACTGCAGGAGCAATATTGCGAAGGTCATCCATCATGGCCTTGAACTCTTCTGGACTGATCGTTTGTTGCTTGTCGGAAAGGGCTTTTTCTGGCTCTGGGTGCATCTCAACCATAATTCCATCGGCCCCTGCTGCAACACCTGCGCGCGCCATGGGAGGAACCATTTTGCGGATCCCAACTCCATGCGCTGGATCCACAATGATCGGAAGGTGAGTTAAATCTTGCAAAATAGGAACTGCTGCAAGATCTAAGGTGTTTCGGCTATATGTTTCAAATGTTCGAATCCCCCTTTCACACAGCATTACATCGGGGTTCCCTCTATCGAGAATATATTCTGCAGACATAAGAAGGTCTTTATAGGTTGCAGAGAGTCCCCTTTTTAAAAAAATGGCCCGTTTGCATGTTCCCAGTTTTTTCAAGAGGGTAAAGTTTTGCATATTCCGCGCACCGATTTGGAGGATATCGACATAGTCTGCAACAAGATCGATCTGGTCTCCATCCATCACCTCGGTGATGGTAACAAGGCCATACTTGTCTGCCGCATCTTTCATATAACGGAGCCCTTTCTCCTCTAGCCCTTGAAAGGAATAGGGAGAAGTTCGAGGTTTAAAAGCTCCTCCGCGAAGGATTTTGACTCCATTTTCAGCAACGATCTTAGCACTTTCCTCGATCTGTTCTTTTGATTCAATCGAGCATGGACCAGCCATGACAGCTAAAACTCCCCCTCCGATGGTGATGTCCTTGACCTTAATCACACTCTTTTTTGGTTGAAACTCCCTTGCAGCAAGTTTGAAGGGGTGTTTAAACTCACTCACCTCCTCAACAAGGGGAAGGCGTTTAAATTGCCCTATATCGGTCAGCTCATCCACCCCTTTAATCAAAGCGATCGTGTATCTCCCCTCTTCTCCAGAGCCGCGCGCTTCAAAACCCATCCATTGCAGCTTATCAAGGAGGCGTTCGAGATCTTCTTTTGTTGCATTCTTCATGAGGGTGAGAATCATGGCAATAATCCTTGGGTCAATGTAATCAATTCTTCTTTAGTTTTTCCTTTTCCTATCGCATCCACAAGATAAGATCCAACAACAAAACCGTCAGCAATTTGAAGGATCTGTTTTGTCATTGCGCTATTTGAAATTCCAAATCCAACAACAACAGGAAGGGAGGTATATGTTTTAATGAGTTTTACTTTCTCTTCCAAATCATCTGGAAGAGCGTTTTGCACTCCCGTTGTCCCTTTTCGAGAAACGTAGTAGAGAAATCCTGAAGAGTGCTTTGCAATTTTTTCAATCCTCTCTTTAGGGGTTGATGGAGCAACTAAAAAGATCGTATCGAGCCCCTCTTTTTTTGCCTGATTTTGAAAGTCTTTTCCCTCTTCTATTGTCAAATCGACAACAAGAATGCCATCGACTCCAACACTTGCCCCTTTTTTCAAAAAGGCTTCCCCTCCTTGCAAAATGGGATTAAAGTAGGAAAAAAGAACGATGGGAACATCACTTTTTTCCCGAAACTTTTTGACAAAATCGAGAACGTCTTGAGGCGTTGTCCCCCTTTTAAGAGCCCTTTCCATCGCCTCTTGAATCACTGGGCCATCGGCAATGGGATCGGTAAAAGGAATTCCCACCTCTAAAAGATCAACTCCCCCTTGAACTAGGGCATGCGCCACTTCAAGGGTTCGCTCCATCCCCCCATCTCCTGCAGTGAGATATCCGATGTAAGGCTTTTTCTTTTTAAACAGCGCTTCAATACGACTCATGAACCTATCCAGCATTAAAGGATTTATTTGATTTCTTAATTTTTTGAGCAAATTTTTTCTTTTCACTTTGATCACATTGTCCAAAAGACAAGGGGTCAAAGTGAAAAGGAAAAAGGTGCCAAAAAGAATGGAATAAAAAAATATCTTTAATGCTAGATAGGTTCATGGAATCAATCCTTTGGCGAAGAGTTCGGGAAGATCTTTGTCTCCACGCCCTGAAAGGTTCATGACAACAATGCTATCTTTAGGAAAGGTCTTCCCCTCCTTTACAAGAAAGGCAAGGGCATGAGAACACTCAAGGGCTGGGATGATCCCCTCTGTTTTAGCAAGAAGTTTAAAGGCTTCAAGGGCTTCATCATCGGTTGCAGAGGTATACTCTACTTTTTCTTCGTCATGAAGAAGAGCATGCATCGGGCCAATAGCGGGATAATCAAGTCCTGCTGAAATCGAAGAGGTCTCAACGATTTGCCCATTTTCATCTTGAAGAAGGTAGGTATAGGTTCCATGTAAAACCCCAGGTCTTCCCCCTTCAAAGCGGGCGGCATGCTTCCCTAATGATTTCGATTTCCCTCCCCCTTCGACTCCGATTAAACGGGCCTTTCCAATAAACGGGGTGAAAATTCCTATAGCATTTGATCCTCCCCCCACGCATGCGACAACAATATCAGGGGTGATCACCTCTTTCACCTCTTCTCCAATCACCTTTTGGAAAAAGGCAACCATCTCGGGATAAGGATAGGGACCCAAAACCGATCCCAAGCAATAATGACTCTCATCATATGTTTTTGACCAGTCTCGCATCGCTTCATTGATGGCATCTTTTAGAGTCGCACTTCCTTTATCGACAGGGACAACCTCTGCGCCTAGAAGTTCCATCCTCTTCACATTGGGCTCTTGTCTCTTTGCATCCTTTGCTCCCATATAAACGGTGCACTCCATCCCCATATAGGCGCATGCTGTTGCCGTTGCTACCCCATGTTGACCCGCTCCTGTCTCTGCAATTACCCTCTTTTTCCCCATCCGCTTGGCGATAAGACACTGCCCTAATGTGTTATTGAGTTTGTGCGCCCCTGTGTGGAGAAGATCTTCCCTCTTAAGAAAAATCTGCGGCCCCCCAATCGCCTTGGAAAAAGAGGGAACTTCGGTTAACGGGGTTGGCCTTCCTGCATAAGTGTTCAAAATGGTTTGAACCTCTTTTAGAAACTCGTGATCCCCTTTAAGATGGCGCCACACCTCCTCAAGCTTTCGAACGGGCTCGACTAAAACTTCAGGAAGATAAGATCCCCCATAGGGGCCATACCGCTGACTCACGAAACCTCCTGAATAAAGGCTTTAATCAATCTCTTATCTTTTTTCAAACGGGGATTTTCTACGCCACTTGCCACATCGACACCATCTGGCTGTTTTGCTTTAATTGCGACTGTAACATTCTCAGGATTTAATCCTCCCGCTAAAAAGAAGTTAAAATCGCGGCTAGGTTCCAAATTCTCCCATTGAAAGGATTTTCCACTTCCGGGATTGATTCCATCATAAAGGAGGAAATCTCTTTCTCGATCAAGAGCATCAAATCCATGATGATCCTCCTTTAAAACAAATCCATCAAAAGAGACAGGGCACACATAAAAGCGGATGAGAGATTTACTTAGCTCTCCATGATTTTCTCGAGAGGTCTCTCCATGAAGTTGGACTCCATCAAGTCCTACTCGATCGGCAATTTTTTGCATTGCTTCTCCATTTTGCTCTACAAAAACTCCGATCACTTTTGCCCCTCCCCTTTTCCCCTCTTTTGCAATTAAAATCGCCCGATCAAGATCGACAGTGCGAGGGGAGCTCTTTGCAAAGATGATTCCCACATAGTGGGCTCCATTTGCTGCAGCAAAATAGGCCGTTTCAGGATCGGTTACTCCACAAATTTTAACGTAGGTCATTCATCTCCTCGATCATCCTTTTAGGATCTTCACTTCTAACCAATGTTTCTCCAATCAAAACAGCATCAAAACCTCCCTGATAAAGACGACGAGTCTCTTCAACCGTTTTAATTCCCGATTCTGCAACTTTAACGCACTCTTTCGGAATTAAAGAGGCGAGGTGGAGCGATTGATTAAGATCAACTTTAAATGTTTGAAGATCGCGATGATTCACCCCAATGATTTTGGCTCCTGCATCGATTGCAATCTTAAGCTCTTTTTCGTCATGTACTTCAACCAGTGCATCAATTCCCTGCTTTTCTGAAAGGCGCAAAAACTCCCCTGTTTTTTCCTTAAGTGCGCGAACAATTAAAAGAATGGCATCAGCGCCCGCTTCAATCGAGGCAGAGATTTGGATAGGATCGACAACAAAGTCCTTCTGAAGAACAGGGATTTTCACCCCTTTTTTAACCACTTTAAGATCTTGAACAGTCCCTCCAAACCCTTTTTCATCGGTCAAAACAGAAAGGGCTGCTGCCCCTCCCCTCTCATACTCTTTAGCAAGGGAAAGGGGATCTAACCTTAAGTCGATATCCCCCTTAGAAGGAGATTTCCTCTTGATCTCTGCGATCACAGATATCCCCTCTTTTTGCAGGGCATGAAGAAATGCGTGAGAGTTTTTCCTCTCTTGATATTCCACCTTAAGGAGCTTTACCTCCTCTTTTTTCCTCTCAATGATCTGATCGAGAATATTCATAATTTTTTCCACCTCTCTAACAGATCAAAAGCTTTTCCCTCTTCTAAGGTTTTTTGGGCGAGGGAAATCCCTTCTTGAATTGATAAGACATGCTCCGAAAGGTAAAGGGCTACCCCTGCGTTGAGAATCAATGTATCTCCAATGGGCCCTTTCTTCCCTTTAAACGTCTCGATAAGAAGCCTGCTATTTTCTTCTTTCGTCCCCCCTTTCAAATCACTTGCTGTGCAACGGGAAAAACCATACTCTTTAGGATCAAAAGTGACTGCCTTCTTTCCCTCTTTTGTCACTTCAATCAAATGGCAAGGGCCAATGGGAGTGAGCTCATCCATCCCATTTCCATGGACAATCAAACTTTTTTTCCCTCCTAGCTTCTGCTGAGCTGTAGCAAAAAGATCGAGAAGCTCCATTTTTGCCACCCCTAGAAACAGAAAATCAGGGCGAGCCGGGTTTAAAAGGGGACCGATCAAGTTAAAAACTGTTCGAATTCCAAGCGCTTTTCGAATGGGTGCCACCACCTTCATTGCAGGATGAAATAAAGGGGCATAAAGAAAACAAATTCCCACTTTTTCAAGTGATTTGAGAGGATCTTGATCAAGAGAAATCCCGAGAGCTTCTAAAACATCTGCCGATCCACACTTTGAGGAAGAGGCGCGGTTTCCATGCTTGGCAACTTTAACGCCCGATGCCGCGACTAAAATAGCTGATCCTGTTGAAATATTAACCGAATGAGATCCATCTCCTCCTGTCCCCACAATAT
Organism: Chlamydiia bacterium; assembly: GCA_020440285.1. Classification (GTDB taxonomy): domain Bacteria; phylum Chlamydiota; class Chlamydiia; order Chlamydiales; family Simkaniaceae; genus Neptunichlamydia. The sequence goes on from JAGROK010000008.1 coordinate 6,096, forward strand.
CTAAAAGGGGGAAGGGGGCCTTCACAGGAATCATTTTTTCCTGCATAGCCTTTGCAGTGCCACAAAGTTCCTCTGCCGTCTCCCCCTTTTCATGAAGGAGCTTTAAAAAGGTGGCAGCATCTCCTTTCCCTTCGATGATCTCTTCAATCACTCCCTTGCACTGCTCTTCGCTCAGATCCCTTTTCTCCTGGAGCGTTTTGATCGCCTCTTCGAGAAACATGTCTAGACTCCACACTCCTTTAAAAACCCTTCAATGAGAAGCTTCCCTTCAGGAGTTAAAACCGATTCAGGATGAAACTGCACCCCATAGAGTGGGTATTCAACATGCTTCATCCCCATAATCACCCCATCCTCTGTTTCTGCTTCAATCATCAGACACTTTGGAAGAGAGGTCCTTTCAACAATCAAGGAGTGGTACCGTCCCCCTTCAAACGGAAGGGGCATTTTCTGAAAAAGATCTTTCCGGCTATGAAAAATTGTTGCAGACTTTCCATGGATCACCTCTTCTGCGTGAACCACTTTTCCCCCAAAACTTTCAGCCAATGCTTGGTGACCTAAACAGACGCCAAAAATTGGCACCTCTTTATAAAGCTCTTTAATAAGCTCCAAACAAATCCCTGCATCTTTAGGGGTTTTAGGCCCAGGAGAGAGGATAATCCCCTTGGGTTTAAGAGAGCGAATCTCATCAACTGTGAGGGCATCATTTCGAATCACTTCCACTTTTGTAAAAGGGGCAACCATCTGGTAAAGATTGTAGGTAAAGCTATCGTAATTATCGATGATGATGATCATAACCGCCCTTCCTCTGCAGCCTGAAGGGCAGAAAGAACCCCTAAGGCTTTCTGCCTTGACTCTTCTAGTTCTTTATCTGGATCAGAATCGATGACAATCCCCATCCCAGCTTGAACCACCGCCTTTCCATCCTTAACAGTTGCCATCCGAATCCCAATGCAAGACTCCAAATTTCCCTGGTGATCGAAAAAGCAAATCGCCCCTCCATAAGGACCTCTTCTACGAGGTTCGAGCTCATCAATAATTTCCATTGCCCGTATCTTTGGGGCTCCCGTCAAGGTTCCCGCTGGAAAGGTCGCTTGAAGGGCATCAAAAGCATCGAGCTCCTCTTTAAGCTCTCCTTGAACAAAACTTGCCAGATGCATCACGTGGGAAAATCTTTGAACAACTTTAAGCTTATCAACACGGACAGTCCCAGGCTTTGAAACAATGCCAAGGTCATTTCTTCCTAAATCGACAAGCATCATATGTTCAGCACTTTCTTTCGGATCGGAAAGAAGGTCCCTTTCATACTCTTGATCTTCTTTTTCACTTTTTCCTCGAGGGCGGGTCCCTGCTAAAGGGATCGTTTCTAATTGGCGCCCTCTAACGCTGACAAGCTTTTCAGGAGAGGCCCCCAAAATGGCATACTTTGGAAGGGAAAAATAAAACATATAAGGAGAGGGGGAGGTGTGGCGAAGGGAGCGATACATCTCAAAGGGAGTCGCTGTGCACTTCATTTCAAAGCGGCGCGATGGAACGACTTGAAACGTATCCCCGTCATAGATATATTTCTTTGCTTTGTCAATGATCGATCGAAACGTTTCATCATCTGGGACCGTAGTCACATTTTTCGTAAGGTCAAAAGACCTCATCTCTCTTTTCTCTTTTGGAGAGGTGGTCATAATCATCTGGTGGATGTTTGAAATCTCTTTATTAGCTTCGTCATATGCTTTTTGAGCCTCTCCTTCAACCTCTATAATGCGAACAATCAACACCCGATTTTTCACATGGTCAAAGGTAATTCCACGATCAAAAAACTGAAAAAAAAGATCGGGATATTCAACCCTATCCTTATGGCGATCAGGGATCTTTTCAAAGTAACGGACCCCATCGTAAGAAAGATAACCAGCAGCTCCCCCACAAAAGCCAAGTAAAGGGCGATTGGTTCCACAACTATATTTGATCCGTAACTTCCGAAGAAGATGAAAAGGATCCCCTTCATGAGTTTCTACTTTTCCCCCTTCTTTGAGATGAATGTCAAACCCAAATGCTTCAATTTCAGCAATGGGAGCAAACCCAATATGAGAATAACGTCCAACAGTTGATTCTGTCTCTCCTGACTCAAGAAGAACAACTTCTTCTTGCTTTTCTTGAATCGCCTGAAGGGCAGCCATCGGGGTGATTAAATCTGCTGAAAACTCTTGATAAACAGCTACCCTTCTATGAGATAGGGAGAGTTTATGAAAGTCTTCGAAACTTAACTGATCAAACATTTTATTTTCTCATTATCAATTTTAAGTCACGCTTCATCTCTTCTGAAGTCTCCTTAAGGGCATTTGAGCCCCGAGTAATTTTCGCAATGCTGATCGAATACCTTTCAGCAATCTCTCTTTGCGTCTTTTCATCCTTTATCAATTCCTCGATAATGCGGACTCTTTTTGCAAAAGACTCTCTTTCTTCTGATGTAAAGAGAAGCTTTGAGAGCTCTTCTAACTTCTTGGGATCCTTGATATTAGAGAGGATCCGAATAAACTTACGCCAACCATCTTTGTCCATACTTGTAATGGTACAACATTACATGATTACATGTCAAGAAAAGGTTTAACCCATTAATAATCAAATAGATCTCTTAAGACTGGGGAGAAGCGGTCTTGAACTTCTCTTTCGCTAGACTTTAGGAGATTCCCTTCATGATCCTTAGCCTCAAGAACCTCTAGGCTATTTTTTTCCTGAAAACGGAAAACACATGTTTGCTTTTCATCACGAATGAAAAACTCACTCGGCGCTCGTGGCCCATTGAACCGAGCCGAAATTACGTAAGGCTTTCTCTTTTTTTTAAAGATCGACTCCCCATCAAAAACCTCATAAGGCATCTCACCTATAAGGTAATCGAGCACAGTGGGAAATAGATCAACTTGAGAAAATGTTAAGCTTTGAGTTTTGGCACGGCGCCCTCTCTCATTATTTCCGAGTTTCATATAGATCGGGGGCTCGGTTTGCATAGGACTTAAGTGAGAAGCATGAAAAAGCTGCCCCTCTTCAAAAAACTCTTCGCCGTGATCACCGGTAAACAGGATAATTCCCTCCTCATATCGCCCTTGCTTTTTGAGTTTTTCCACGACCTTTCCAAACAAAGAGTCCACATAATGGATTGAGTTGCGGTATCGATTCTTAATCAACTCAATGTTTTTCAAAGAGTTTGATACCCTTAAGTGGGTCTTTTCTGAGCTAATGGGAGAGAAATAAGTGGGGTAGTTTTTGGGCCAGCTGTAGTTAAAATGGGTGGACTCAATAAAAAAGATGAAGACATTCCCCTCTCTTGCCCATTTTTTATCGAGATCCACCAAAAAGTGATCGATCGCCATTTTGTCAGATTCCCATGCCTGCACTGGAAAATAGTGGGGATAAACATTGTAAGAGTCTGCTAAATAGTTGTTTTTGCCAAACATGACAGAGCTCATTTTATAATAATTGAGCTGAGCGGCTGAATAAACATGAATAGAATACCCAAGCTTTTTCAAAATTTGCAGAGGAACGCTTCCAGATTTATTCTTCTTAGAAGCCTCAGCCCAGTGGAACGGGTATCGACTGCTAAAAATCGAATACCAAGCATCTTGAGTACAGTTTGCATTGGAAAATGTCTTCTTAAATGTCAGATTTTCCTCTTTAAAGAGGGTGAGATTTTTGGCAGTCCACTCTGTAATAAAATCCTCTCTAAGACTCTCCACAATAAACAAATAGATATTGGGCTTTTTAGTAAGAGATACAGGAACCGAATGAACCTTTTTAAGGACCTCTTTCTCATGTTCCAAACCCTTTAAAGGATTTTCCATCTGGATGACTAACTTCTCATGTCCCATTAATGTCGATTTCCAAGGAAGAATTCTCTGATAGCAAAGGTAATCACTTTGACTCATCTGTGGAGCCGCAACAAAATCGAGAACAAGAAGGCTGAGTGGCAAACAAAATAGAGCCTTTGCAAGTCCTTTTTGAGTGACCTTAAGAGGCTTTCTCATAAAAGATCCTGTGAGCTTATACAAAATCATCGAGAAAAGGGGGATTACCACAAGAGTTCCTAAAAGGATAAAGAGCCAGCTTTGGATGCTAATCCCTGTTAAATGAAGGAGTTCGACAAAATTTTCAATCTTTTCATCAAGAATCCAATTCAATCCATAATAGACCGAAATATCCATAAACCGGATCAAGATAAAATCAATATAATGAAGAGCAAAGAATAAAAAGCACATGCTCACAAAGGCGTAGTAGAAAAATTTCGGTAGATAGATCTTAATCGCATTCCCAATGAACATCAAAAAAAGAACTTCTAATGTACTCTGAATTAACGCGTACGTTAAAAAATAGATCGGCGAAAAGGTCCATTCATGTCCTAATGAAGCCACGTGATAAATATTGAGACTTAAGAGTCCGATCAAAAGAAGCACAAAGTAATAAGGATTAATTAGTAGTGCTTTTTTCCAAAAAGAGCTGGAAGATCTTCCCCCTTCCATTTTGTGAACCCCGACCTTTTCTGATTTCCCTCTATCTTTCTTCTGGCAAAAAGGGAACCGAATGTCAATTGCTTTTTAATGATTTTTCCTTATGTTAATGAGTATGAATCTATCCAGAATTAAAGATGCTTTTTTATTTCATCCTTTTTGGCATCTTTTTCCTCTTCACTTTGAACCCTTGTCTTTTGGACAATGTGATCAAAGTGAAAAGAAAAAATCTGCTCAAAAATTTAAGAAATCAAATATACCGATCGCGAGTCAAAACTTGGGAGTTTCCCAAAATTGGCGCTCGAGATTTAATCCTATCGAAGCAGCCTCCTATCCAAAAGATAGGAGCGATGGAGAGAGAGTTAAAGATCGAGATGCTAATGAAGGGAAAAACCAAGTTTTGAATCATGATCGGTATAAACCCTTTAATTCCGGATAGATTCATGAACCTATCTCAATACATCCAAATCTCTGGTCCCCTTTTTGAAGCTGTTCAAGAAAAAGGGCTCTTTAAAGATGGGAAGACCTTTGTCGACGCCACCCCCCTTTCTCATCCCCAAGAGATCCTAAAAGAGTTTGAGAAAAAGAAAGATCAAGAAGGGTTTGACCTGCGCCACTTTATTAACACCCATTTTTCCCTTCCCCCTCCGATAGAAGAAAAAAGAGAGGAAGGGTTAAAGATGAAAGACTACATCGATAAAATGTGGCCTTTTCTTCGAAAAGAGATGAAAGACCCCTCTCCCTATACTACCCTGATCTCCCTTCCCCATCCCCATATTGTTCCAGGAGGGCGCTTTAGAGAGTGCTTTTATTGGGACAGCTATTTTACCGCCATTGGCCTTCAAGTCAGTGGAAAAACAAGCTTTATCAAAGAGATGGTCGAAAACTTTGCCTACCTGATTGAACAGTTTGGATATATTCCAAATGGAAATCGGATCTACTTCGCTTCCCGCTCACAACCTCCTTACTTCTCATTCCTCCTCACCCTCCTCTATGAGAGTGGCGCTCAAGAATTTGCCCTCTCATATTTTTCTCACCTTGAAAAAGAGTACCAATACTGGATGTCCCATACCATTTCAGTCCAAGGAACTCCCCTTAACCACTACTTTGATTCCCTGAATATTCCAAGGCCCGAGGCCTATAAAAGAGAGGTTGCCCTTGCACAAACATCTAATGACCCCGAATTTTTCCGCCACCTTCGAGCTGCCTGCGCCTCTGGCTGGGACTTTAGCTCCCGCTGGCTCAAAGATCAAAAAGAGTTCAAAACCATTTGGGCTCTTGAAATTCTCCCTATTGATCTCAACTGCCTCCTCTATCACTTAGAAAAAACCCTAGCCACCTTTTCTAAGGCTCTTCACAAAAACGAAGCTCCTTACATAGAAGCTGCAGAAAAAAGAAAAAAGGCAATCCAAACCCTTTTCTGGAAAGAAGACTTTTTCTATGACTACCACTACCCTTCTAGCACACTCACCTCTAGCCAATCCCTTGCAGCAGCCACCCCCCTCTTTGTCAATGTTGCAACAAAAGAGCAAGGAGCAGCTATCGCTAAACGACTTAAAAAAGATTTTCTCTTAAAAGGGGGCTTTACATCCTCTTTAACAGAAGGAATGCACCAATGGGATATGCCTAATGGGTGGGCCCCCCTTCAGTGGATAACCATCCAAGGACTTCTTAACTATGGGTATACCGATCTTGCCGCCGAAGGAGCTCACCGGTGGCTTTCCTTAAACGAAAAGATCTACCAGGAAAAGGGAACTCTGCTTGAAAAATACAACGTGCGCGACTGCTCAGCAGAAGTGGCCCGCGGAGAATATACCCTTCAGCAAGGGTTTGGGTGGACCAATGGGGTTGCCCTCAAGCTGATGGAGTTGTTTTAGGCCCTGTTGGGGCTTTCCCCTTGGGCCATAAAACTTTGCGGGCCCAATGATTCGCACTCCAGGGGTCATCTTTTGTCAATTCCCCTTTCTTGTTTCGGATGCCAGCACTTCTTGTTAGATAGTTCATCTTTGCTTTTCGGCTATAGTTATGTCCGTAGCCAAGAGCGCCAAAATGAATGATCCGCACCCTTTTTTCTCCATCAACAATTTTAGAGGCAAGAACCATCATCTTCTTCCCCTTAGCCGTTGATTTCACCGGTTTATTGAGAGTCCACCATCGCCCCCGATAGTAGTACTTACTCCCCTTCTTTTCTAAACGAGAAAGTTTCACACCCAATACCATGCCTACAACCCTATTAAACGCTTATGGTTTCACATTACAAATTTTTCTAAATAAAAGAAAGGAAGACAGCTGTTGCTTGCGAAACATTAAGGGAATCGATCGACCCCTGCATTGGGATCATCACATGGAAATCTGAATTTTTAGAAAGGATGGGTTGGATTCCACTCCCTTCAGCCCCCATAATAAGGAGGGTTTTTTCAGGAAATTCAAAAGAGGTCAACATGTGAGCCCCTTTTTTTACCTCCGCTGCCACTGAAAAATACCCTCCCTCTTGAAACTTCTTCAACGTATCGGCAAGGTTAGAAACGGGAAGGAGAGGAACAATTTCAGAAGCCCCTACACTTGCCTTACTCACAACAGGGGTAAGACCTACATTTCGATTTGTCGAATAGATGACTCCACTTGTTCCAAAACACTCCGCTGCACGGAGAATCGCCCCAAAGTTTTGAGGGTCTTGAATCGAATCTACCATTAGCACCACACTTTTTTCAGGTGACCCCTTTAAAAACTCTTTCGGAGTTAGAAACTCCCTCTCTTTTACCTTCGCAACAAGTCCTTGGTGAGACTCTGAGCTCACCATTTTTGACAGATTTTGCTTTGGGACAACCGTCACCTTAAAGGGATGCTCCTTTTGGTGAGAGTAAATCTCAATAATCCTCTCAGGATCTCGCTTCACCACCTCTTCAATGGCATGCTTTCCCATAATCAATCTTGTCATAACTTTTTCCTCATTGCTGGACGTTTATACCATTTTCTGAAGGAAAATGGAAGTTTGATTTGGGCGTGTCATCAAATAGTCTTTGATGGGAGGGGGCTTTCTATGAGGAAAATTCGAGGCGCCCGATGGAGTAAGCCCCAGGTGGGCTTACGAAGCAGGGCAACGACGAAGTTTTCAATAGAACCCCGAAGTGCGACCTATTTTTCCCTTTAGGGCTGCATAAATAGGTGAGATTTTTTACATCG
>JAGROK010000048.1 GCA_020440285.1 Chlamydiia bacterium
AATACCGCGCTGGAGAGAAGGGACAAGAAGGGTAGATAAAGAGACGTAAGCCAGGTTGGTCTTCAGCCCTGTTTTGTACGTCTCACTTGCTGCTGAGAATAGCGCAGCTGTAGCTAGGGTCCCAATCGCTGCTATAATCGTTGTTTTGACCACCCATTTGCGTTTATTTCTATTTTTCCAACTAACAACTGAGGATCCAAACACGGTGAAAACAGCGCTGGAAATTGCCGCAACAAGGGCCCCCATAACCGGAGGGGCTACCTTTGCCTTTGCTCGTATTGCCAAGTTTGCAAGTACGGTCAGTGGAGTCGCAACAGCGGCTGCAATAAGAAACTCCTTAAATGTTTTTTTCGCATCACCTGTTTTCAGGTATGTCCATACTCTTTTATAAAATATACAACCCTCTTCTAAACCTTTTGCTACTGACTTCTTTTCTACTGCTTTATTAGCAAAGAGTATAAAGAAGGGCAAAAGAGGGACCATAGCAGCATAGGCGCAGTGAGTGATCATCCCTGTTTTATATCTTGTCACCTTTGAAAAAAGAATCGATGATGCAGCAGTTCCAAAACTCGTTCCAGCAATTAAAAAGATATCTCTCTTCGCATCTTCGTTACTTCTAGCATCTATATAATCATTCAGAAGCATACTAGATAAAATACTAAAAGCAACATTTGAAGTCGTTGCTACTAAAACTCCTTGAAGGGGCTGCGACACTTTTGTAATAGCGCGGACCCCATAATTAGCAAGAAGGTTCAGCCCTCCTGCAGTTACAACTGCTAATCCTACTGCGGTTGCCATAGATAAAAACTCCTTTAAAAATATTCTTTACTTTTCTCTATTGGCATTGGATTATGCCAGACTTATACATTAAATTTAAGGGTTTTTTCCAAGCCTCTCGTAGGGCATTTCAAATAAATCTCTTGAGTCTCTATACGGGGTTTGGTATGATCGTGCCGATATGATTGGACTAGAAAAAATTTCAAAAAAAATTGGAACGCGCATCCTTTTTGACGACGTGTGTGCAACGTTCAACCCTGGGAACCGGTATGGGTTGACGGGGCCAAATGGGGCGGGGAAATCGACCCTCTTAAAGATCATGATGGGAACGGAAGAGGCAACCTCTGGCACCGTCTCCCTCCCCAAAAAAGTGGGCTTTTTAAGGCAAAACATTGAGGAATTTAAAGGCAATCGGGTTCTTGATGTCGTGATCATTGGGAACGAGCGGCTATGGAAGGCGATGGTCGAGCGGGATATGCTTTATGAAAAAGAGATGACCGATGAGATTGGAATGCGCCTTGGCGATCTCGAAGAGATCGTTGCTGATGAAGATGGGTATAGCGCAGAGTCGAATGCCGAGATGCTTTTAAGTGGGATGGGAATCGACATGGAGTACCACGGAAAGATCATGCATGAGCTTCCGATTGATCTGCAATTTCGGGTCCTTTTGTGCCAGGCCCTTTTTGGTGAGCCTGAAGCTCTTCTTCTCGATGAGCCAACAAACCATCTTGACCTCGAATCGATTGGGTGGCTTGAAACTTTTCTCCACAACTACACGGGAACCCTCATCGTGGTGAGCCACGACCGCCACTTTCTCAATGCGGTTACAACCCACATTGCTGATATCGACTACGACACCATCATCATCTATCCCGGAAACTACGACGAAATGCTTGTGGCAAAAACAGCTGTTCGCTCTCGCGCAGAGCAAGAGGCCAAGTCAAAGGAGAAAAAAATTGCGCAGCTTAAGGAGTTTGTCTCCCGTTTCGGAGCGGGAACGCGGGCCTCACAAGTGCAATCAAGGGTTAGAGAAATCAACCGCTTGCAGCCTCAAGAGCTAAAAAAATCAAACATTCAGCGCCCTTATATCCGCTTTACTTCTCCCGAAAAACCATCTGGAAAGGTTGCCCTGAAAGTTGAAGGGATTAGCAAAAGCTTTGATGGAATAGAGGTCATTAAGGATTTTAGCATCGAGATCATGAGGGGAGAAAAGATCGCTGTCATTGGAAACAATGGCATTGGAAAAACTACCCTCTTACGTATGCTTGCAGGTGCTTTAGAGCCTGACAGTGGAAAGATCGAGAGGGGGCATCAGGTTGAACTGGGATATTTTCCTCAAAATCATGAGGAATTCATCGACAAGAGTGAGAAAATCCAAGCGTTTGATTGGCTAAAAAGACTTAAATCGAGCGCTTATGATCAAGAGATTCGAGGTGTTATGGGCAAAATGCTTTTTGGGGGAGATGATGCCTTCAAAGAGATCTCAAAGCTCTCTGGAGGAGAAACGTGTCGCCTGATTTTTGCAGCCTTAATGCTCAACCCTTATAACACCCTTATCCTTGATGAGCCTAACAATCACCTCGACCTTGAATCGGTCTCCGCTTTGGGGTGGGGATTGAGTGAATTTCCAGGAACCGTTGTCGTAGCCTCTCACGATCGCGACCTAATCAATGAAGTGGCAACGAAAATCATTTCGATTACAAGCAAAGGGATTGAGGTTTTTGACGGCAATCTTGAAGCATTTCTTGGCATATAGTGTTTTCAGTTTAAAATTTTAAAGGTATGTCATGAAATTATTCACGCAAGGGAAATTTCTTTCTCTTTCCTATCGCCAACAACATAAAATCGCTGGCGAGTACTTGCGCGCTTTATATGAAAAAAAGAGCCCTCTTGATCATCACTACAAACAAATGGAAAAGTGGCTAAAGCTTCCTCCTCTAGAGGATGTGCAAGATCGCTTCCACCTTCATATGAAAGAAGCTGCAATCGAGCTCAAAGAACGCCATTTCTTAATCAATCGTTACGACACCCCTTCAGATGCGCCATATGGATCGGTCCATCTTTATCTAGAAGATCTCCGCTCAGCATTCAATGTGGGAAACATCCTCCGCACTGTAGAATCTTTTCGATTGGGAACGGTTATCTTTTCTGAAAACACTCCAAGCTATACCCATCCCAAGGTGATCAAAACAGCAATGGGTGTTGCGCACGAAGTCCCCTGCAATCAAAAGCCTCTCTCTTTTTGTCCTCGCCCTTGGATCGCTTTAGAAACGGTTGAAGGCTCTCCCTCTCTTTTTGATTTTTCTTTTCCTGAAACATTTACTCTGATCCTTGGCAATGAAGAGCGGGGGGTTAAAGAAAAAACCCTCCTTTCCTCTGATAATATCGTTCAAATCCCCTTAGTCGGATCAAAAAATTCTCTTAATGTTGCAAATGCATGCGCTATTGCAGCAGCTTTTATTAAGGCGCAGTTAAGTACCCGTTAATTTTGTTATAAGATCATTTTCTCTATTGAAAATTGGAGAAAAAGGGGTTAAGATAGTGGTGAATGAGGTACATTAATGAGTAACAAAGATAAGAAAACCATCGTGATGAATTTTCGAGAGGAGCTCGAAACATTTACGGTCCATGTGAATCAACTCCACACAAACGCTGCTCTTTCTACAAAACCAGAATTTTTAGAAAAGGTTGCGCAAGATGTTAACCGCCTTTATGCCAGTTCGATTCAAGTGCAAAAGGGAACCGATCAAGAGATTGAAGAGATTGGCTTGATCATCCAAAACATCTTTGTCCAGCCTCTTGCGATCAAACATCGCGACCATGTTTCTATCCTAAAAGCAGTTGAAACATTTGGTGAGCAGAAAAAAGAAGAGTGCGATCTTTCCTTTATTATGAAGGAGTATGTGAATCACCCTGCGTCGACAAAGAGTTTTATTCGGGAACTAGAAATTCTTACCGATGACCTAAACGATGCTTTAAAAAAAATCGCCTAAAGGAAAATCAAACCGCCTAAAATCATCAGCGGTATCTACATTGGGAAAGATCTCTTCCGCCTCTTGCTTAAATGGGAGAAGATCGCGATACCGAGCCGAAAAATGGGTTAGGATGAGCTTTTGCGCTCCCCCTTCCTTAGCAATGGTAGCAGCTTGTTTCGCAGTCATGTGGTCGTGATTAGCAGCAAGGTCTGCGTGCTCTTCGAGGTAGGTGCTTTCACAAAGAAGGAGCTTTGCTCCTCTAGCTAAATCGATAGCATTTTGGCAGTATTTTGTATCAACCACATAGCTAAAAATATCCCCTTTTCTTTTCCAACTCACCTCTTCAAGTTTGATCTTTTTCCCTTCGATCATAACCTCCCTCTTCTCCTGAAGATCGCGCACCAATGTTCCTTTAATCCCATGTGCTGCAAGTTTCTCTTTATCAAACTTGACTGTATCTCCTTCTTGGATGCGCCAACCTAGGTTATCAACTCCATGACTTAAAAATTTTGCCTCGATTGTAAAGGTTTCGTCTTGGTGAACGATCCCCTCTTTGGCAACGGGATGTTCAATCACATGAACATGATCATGATAAATTGTCCCATAGCGGAGGCGGTCAAAATAAACCTTCCCACTCGCAGGGTAGTAGACGTGAACGGGGTGGTCAACGCGATCAAGGTTGAGTCGCATGAGCATTGAGCCAAGCCCCAAACAGTGATCCCCATGAAAATGACTCACAAAAATGCGGGTCACCGTTGGAGGGGCTATATCGGCAAAGATAAACTGCCTTTGCGTCCCTTCACCTGGGTCAAAAAGGAGTCCTTCCTGATTCCACCTAAGGAGATACGCGCCATGATTTCTCAGTCGGGTAGGTTGCTGAGAAGAGCACCCTAAAATAATCAGATCACGAACACTCATGATGCTCCCTTTGAAAAGAGGGGAATCCTCCCCAAGAGGATCCCTACGAGAGCGCCACTAATGTGCGCGGTATTTGCAATGTTCATCGAAAATTCTGCAATATGAAAGCGGATCAAGACAAACGATGCTACTTGAAGCCCCATCATTGCAACGATAAAGACCCCTAAAAAAATCAAGGTCCCTTTCTGAAGAGGGTACCCTTCCCAAGGGGCAACGCGTTGCCTCATCCAAATAAAACCCGCAAGACCACAAATAATTCCTGAATAACCGATAAAGAGGGGACCACTCATTAAGTACTGCAATGTATTGGAAACAATTGCAATGATGAGGGTCACTGCGATGTATTGCCATTTTCGGATCCTCTCTTCAACTTGCCTTCCAAGCATCCAAAGCCAAAGCATGTTGAAAAGGATATGGAGAAATCCTCCGTGTAAAAGGACGGGAGTAAATAGGCGCCAAAGCTCCCCTTCTCGAATTTGTACAAACATGGGAGCGTCAAGCTCTCCTTTAGATGCAGGCCATCCAAGTAAAACGCCATAAAGCCCATCCCAAACTGTGGGATTCCCAACACTATTTTCTGCAAAAAGATCTTTGCTTAACTCCTGTCGATTGGCAGCCGTTGGCATATCGTAAGAAAGGTCTATGATCAAAGGGGTTAGGGAATACTCTTCAGGTTTTTTTTCAGTTTTAGAGATAGTGGCCATTTGATACCCATTCCAAATATAGAGAATCGCACACAGAAGAACAATAAAGCGGGTTAAAGGCATTCGAGGGCGCGTCCGATTTCTTAACCGAATCGCTTTAATTTGCAGTGGCTCTTTTTCCTCTTTATCTTCAGCAACTCCTTTGGTATCGATCGGATGAGCTTGCACTTCAAAACGGGGATCATTGGGATTTTTTCGAAATTCTTCAAGCCAATGGATTGCAGACTCGATTTGGTCTTCATGAACAACCCAAAACTCAAAGAGATCTTTTTCTCCATCTACAGGGCTATAGCTACAATCAATTTCCTCATTTTTTAAAAAAGAGGAAAACTGACGCGCCTGCTTTTCTCCTTGAAGGGTTCCTATTAATCGCATGCTTTAATTTTCTTAACTAAATTAGAAGTTGAAAGTCCAGGAATAAGGGTCACAATATGGATCTTTCCTCCATATTTTTTCACAACATCTGCTTCAATACAATCAGCCCCATATTCTGCTCCGTTTACATGGACATCAGGCTTTACTTTTTCAAGAAAGTCAATGGGTGTTGTCTCATCAAAATAGGTGACAAAATCAACAAATTGGAGTGCAGAAACCATCTCCAAGCGTTGCTCTAAAGGGATAATCGGACGAAGGGGGCTTTTATATTTCTTGATCGAAAGATCTGAGTTTAGTGCGAGGATCAAAATATCGGCTTGCAAAGAGGCCTCATGAATCATCTTCAAATGTCCTGCATGAAGAAGGTCAAAAGAGCCATTGAGCGTTGCCAAAGTTTTTTGCTCTTTGCGAAGCCCTGCAACCTTTTCTTCTAACTCACTCGGAGAAATATATTTCTCTTCTTTCCATGGAGCCATCACTTTGCTCTCCTTGGGAAGGCAATTTTAAAGACGTCGTCATAAGAATCGACAAAGTGAACTTTAACCCCTTTTTTGAGATAATCAGGAAGCTCATCATAATCCCTCCTGTTATCTTTGGGAAAGATCAAGGTCTTTAACTTCGAACGCTTCGCCGCAATGAGCTTTTCTTTGAGCCCTCCTATGGGGAGAACCTTCCCTGTCAACGTGAGCTCCCCCGTCATCCCTAAATCTTTTGCAACTGAAACCTTGAGAAGAAGGGAGAGAATCGCTGTGACCATTGTAATTCCTGCTGAAGGACCATCTTTGGGTGTGGCCCCTTCAGGAATGTGAATGTGAACCTCTTGGTCTTTAAAAAACTTTTGCTTGGGAGCATAACGGCGGAGCTCACTACTTACATAGCTCCATGCGATTTGGGCTGATTCTTTCATCACATCACCCGCTTGCCCAGTGAGTTTCATCTGGGTTTTTTCAGCAGGGGTTTCAGCTGCTTCAACGTAGAGAGTTGCCCCTCCCATTGCTGTCCAAGCAAGTCCTGTACACACTCCAATTGGAGTGATATCATAGTAACGATCGGTTGTAAAAATCGGCTTCCCTAAATACTTTTCTAAGTTTTTTTCAGAAATCGTTGCCGATTTGATTTTACCCCTTTTCTTTTTCTCATCAGAGCGGACGATTTCTACCGCAACTTTCCGAAGAATCTTCTTAATGTTATTTTCAAGTCCCCGCACTCCTGCTTCGCGTGCATACCCTTCGATAATCCCTTGAATCGCACCTGTCGTAAACTTCACTTGACTCCCTTTTAGCCCCGATTTTTTTCGATTGCGAGGAACAAGGTACTTTTTTGCGATCTGAATTTTTTCTTCACGGATATATCCTGAAAGTCTTAAGACATCCATTCGGTCAAGGAGAGGATTTGGAATTGTATCGGCGACGTTTGCAGTGACAATAAAGAGGACATTCGAAAGATCTGCTCGAACATCGAGATAATGATCTAAAAAGTCTTTATTTTGCTCGGGATCGAGAACCTCTAAAAGAGCTGAAGCAGGATCTCCCTGATAACTCATTCCCATTTTATCGACCTCATCGAGCATAATCACAGGATTCATTGTCTGCGCAGCTTTGAGCGCTTGAATCATTTTCCCAGGCATAGCACCGATATAAGTGCGGCGGTGTCCTTTAATCTCTGCTTCATCTCTCATTCCCCCAACAGAAAAACGGTAAAACTCTCGATTAAGTGCCCGCGCAATACTTTTTCCAATACTGGTTTTCCCCACCCCAGGTGGACCTACAAGACAGATAATGCTTCCCTTAACTCCCTTGGTCAGTTTCCCTACACCAATAAATTCGAGGATCCGCTCTTTGATATCCTTTAACCCATAATGATCTTCTTCTAGAATCTCTTCTGCCTTCGCAAGGGTGTGATCTTCTTTACTAAAAACGCCCCAAGGAACAATCGTCAGCCAGTCTAGATAGTTACGAGACACCGCATATTCAGCTGATTGCACCTCCAAAACGCTCAACTTCTCGATCTCTTCATCGATCACTTTTTGAACATCTTCAGGAACTGCCTTGTCTTTCAGCCTCTCTTTAAATTTCTCAATGTCACATGTTTTATCATCTTTCTCGAGACCGAGTTCTTTCTTAATGGTTTTAAGTTGTTCCCGAAGAAAAAATTCCCGCTGCGTTTTCGAAATCGTTGCCTCAATCTTCTGATTGATACTACTTTGAAGCTTGCTGAGATCGAGCTCCTTCTTTAAGAGGACAAGGGTTTTATCAATTCTTTCCTGAACATCAAAGGTTTGCAAGATATCTTGAAGCTCTTCCCTTCCAGCTGTTGTTAAAGCAACAGCAAAGTCAGCCAGCTTTCCTGGTTCTGTAAAGTCTGAATGCCCTAAGAAGATTTGGAGCTCCTCCTTAAAGAGGGGGTTGAGCTTCAAAAGCTCTTTTATCGTCGTAATAATGCTGATCGAATACGCTTTAATGATCTTTGACTGCTGTTGGGTGATGATATCTTGGTGATACGCAACTTTAGCGCGAAGGTACTTAGACTTAGTGACCGCCTTGTCAATTTTGATCCGTTTTTCCATATTGAGGACAACCTGAGCGCCCCCCTGTTCTAGGGGAACAATGCGGAGAATCGTTGCCATCACCCCCACATCACAAAGGTCATCAAACCCAAGGTCATAGATATTGGTTTCCTCTTCCTTAGTCAGAAAAAGGGCAAGCATCTTATGAGAGGATTTCGCAACAAGCTTTAAAACTTCATAAAAAGGACCTGGTTCAATGACAAGGGGTGCTGCCATCCCAGGGAAAAAGGGGCGTCTCGTTAAAGGAAGGATAAAAAGCTCATCAGGTAAATCAGGTTCCTTGACCGGCTTATGACTCTCTCCAATAATTTTTTCTAAGTCACTGTCTAAAAGAGAGTCCGAAAGATCAAATTCATCATCTTCGGGAATCTCCCCTTGAAGCTCATCATTCTTATTATCCAAAAGGTATCCCCTTCTAACTAAAATATTCCTATAGGAGTGTAGCACTCTACTCAAAAATAAGCAAACCCACCCCTATTCTTTCTATAATCTCCCTTATAAAATAAAGACAACCCATGCTATGATGGCCCCTATGAATTTCCTAGTCATTGACACCAGTAGCCCTCAAAGCTTTGTCGCTCTTTGTAAGGAGGGCGTGCTATCTACTGTCCCCCTTCCTCCTCTTAAACAGTCACAATCGCTCCTTCCAGCGATCGAAAAGCTCGTTGAAAACGGCCCTCCCCTCACCTTTATCGCAATCGGAACAGGTCCTGGCTCTTTTACAGGAACTCGGGTTGGGGTCATGGCTGCTAAAGCCCTCTCTTTTTCCCTTAAGGTTCCCCTTCTCCCCTTTTGCAGCCTTAAAATTTTTACCCCTTCAACTGATGGCCCCTTTGCTCTCATTGGAGATGCAAAATCTCGTGGATCCTACATTCTTGAGGGGGTCAAAGAAGGAGAAAATATCACCTATTTTACCCCTAAGATTGGAGAAAAAAAAGCCCCTTCAACCTCTCTTAACCTCCCCTTTCTAAAAGCCTTTCTTGAAGACAAATTCCACCAAAACGGAGGGAGCTCTCATAAAGAGGTTGTTATTTCTTACCTTACTTCTTGTTGAATAATAAGGACTCTGTGGTATAGAATAGTTGAAGCAGCACATATTTCTATATTTGTTCTGCTGGAAACAAACAATTGTAAAGAAAAATTTTTACCTACCTAGGATGTGATCTTTTTATGCCGAATGTTAAGGTTCGTACTGGCGAATCAATCGATAAAGCCCTTCGAGCTCTCAAAAAGAAGCTCGATAAAGAAGGAATTATGAAAGCCGCAAAAGCTCATCGCTTTTACGACAAACCTTCTGTAAGAAAACGGGCGAAATCTAAGGCAGCCCTCAAGTACAAAATAAAAAAAGGGCGTTAGCACTTGAATTTTTAGAGTGCTAATCGTATACTTAAGCGCGTATGGCAGACTATTATGAAGTTTTAGGCCTTTCAAAAGGGGCCAGTTCCGATGAAATCAAAAAAGCTTACCGCAAGCTTGCGCTTAAGTATCACCCTGATAAAAATGCTGACAATCCCGACGCTGAAAAAAAATTCAAAGAGGTCTCTGAGGCTTATGAAGTCTTAAGTGATGACAAAAAGCGTCAAATATATGACCAATATGGCTCTGATGCCCTTAACGGGGCGGGCATGGGAGGTGGCCCAGGTGGCTTTTCTTCATCTTCAATGGAAGAAGCTCTCCGCACTTTCATGGGAGCGTTTGGAGGCGGTGGATCTGAGGGGGATATCTTTGGCTCTTTCTTTGGACAAGGCTTTGGAGGAGGGGGGCAAGAGTATGCCCGCCAGGGAGTCAGTAAAAAAGCTCAAATTTCTATCAGCTTTGAAGATGCTGCGAAAGGTATTGAGAAGGAAATTGCCATCACCAACTATGCAGAGTGTTCAAAGTGCAAAGGCAATGGAGCCCGCTCTCCCCAAGACATTAAAGCTTGTACAACCTGCCATGGAAGTGGCCATGTCCATCAGTCACGTGGCTTTTTTAGCATGTCAAGTACATGCCCCCACTGCCACGGATCGGGAAAAGTCATTTCTATCCCTTGCACCGAGTGTCATGGGGCAGGTAAAGTCAAGCAAAAGCAAAAGATTAAAGTGCCCATTCCTGCTGGCATCGATGATGGAATGCGCCTTAAGATGGCGGGTTATGGAGATGCTGGAGAACATGGAGGCCCACCCGGAGACCTTTACGTCTATATCCGTGTGAAACCTCATGATATTTTTTCTCGTGAAGGAGACGATCTGATCCTAAAGTTGCCAGTTAGTCTCACTGAAGCGGCTCTTGGATGTAAAAAAGAACTCCCCCGCCTTCAATCTAAAAAACCGGTCCGTTTAACCATCCCTTCAGGAACCCAAACAGGAAAAATTCTCCGCATAAAAGGAGAGGGGTTAAAAAATGTTCATGGGCATGGAAAGGGAGATCTTCTCATCCACGTTCATGTTGAAACACCGGTTAATCTTTCTTCAAAGCAAAAAGAACTCCTTGAAGAATTCCAAGAAACTGAAACTGCATCCAACTCACCAGAAAGAAAGTCTTTCCTCGATAAGCTAAAAGTTTTTTTTTAAACTCCTTTTCAAATTCAAAAAGAAAAAATCTCTTCTCAAAGCGATAAAAAAAATGGCCGCTACGTTTTCACGGAGCGGCCGGGGACCAGACTTTTCAGTCTGGAAAAAGAAGGGGGAAGATTGTTTGTGAAGGAGAAGTTGTGCACTCTTTCTTCACTTATCTATTCGTGTAACATGCCCCATTCTTTTTGTCTATCATATTTTTTTTCCTTATGATAACTTCATAGAGAAAAACGGGAACTTTGTATGCCAAAAATAAAAGCAAATGACATCGAAATTTATTACGAGCGCCACGGGAAAGGCCCCCTTCTTCTTATGGTTTGTGGGTTTGCAACACACATTGGAATGATGGAAAAAATGATTCCTCTCCTTTCAAAAAACTTTGAAGTCATCGTCTTTGATAACCGGGGCTCTGGAAAAACGGCGGCCACTCCCCCTCCTTACACGATTGAAATGCTCTCCAATGATGTTTTATCCTTTCTAGATGCCTTAGGAATACAAAAAGCCTTCATGGCAGGTTTTTCAATGGGAGCTGCAATCATCCAATCTTTTGCACTCCATCACCCCGAAAGAATTCATAAGGGAGTTTTGATCGCTCCTTTTACCGTTTTACCTAAAACAGCTATCATGCTTACTGAATCGATCTCAAAGCTTTTTCAAGCTGGAGTGGAGCCTACCCTCGTTTTAGAAACCCTTCTTCCATGGATCTACAGCAACCATTTTTTATCCGATCCCCAAAGGATTAAAAACACTTTAGAAGAGATGGCTAATGACCCTTATCCACAACCTCCAGAAGGGTATGCAGGACAGTTAGAAGCAGTCATAACTTTTGATCTATCAGAACGTCTTTCCGAAATTACAACCCCTCTTCTTATCCTTGCAGGAGAAGAAGACCTTTACACTCCCCTTTATGAAGCAAAGGCTCTTGAAAAAGGACTTGAGAATGGAACACTGCAAGTGATTCCAAAAGTGGGTCACATGATTCACGTTGAAGCAATGGATGCAGTCGTGGAGGGAATCAATGCCTTTTGCAGAAGTTAATGGAATCAAACTTTACTATGAAACCCACGGGCAAGGAAACCCAGTTGTGTTTCTCTCTGGATTTTCTACCCACCATTTAACTTGGAAAGAGTTTATCAAACCTTTCCAGCAAGATTTTCAACTCATCCTCCTCGATAATCGAGGGTCGGGACAAACCTCCTCTCCCCCTCCCCCCTATACTCTAGAAACCCTTGCCAATGATACCATTGCCCTATTAGATCACTTACAAATCGATCGTGCATATTATGTGGGCTCTTCCATGGGAACTGCGATCATTCAAACCCTTTCCCATCTTCACCCAAAAAGGATCGATAAGGGAGTTTTGATCGCCCCTTTTCCAAAGCTTCCCGAAGCCTCCTTACTAAAGTCGATAACAACAGGAAAGCTCCTCCAAGGAGGAACTTCCCTTGATCTTGTCATTGACACCGTCATCCCCTGGCTATTTAGCCGAGACTTTCTGTCACATCCAGAAAAAGTCGCCGCTAAAAAGGAAGAAATGATTCAAAATCCCTTCCCCCAAACTCTTGAAGGGTTCCTCGGACAGCTAGAAGCTCTTAAAGCTTTTGACTCCACCCCTTTTCTCAAAAATCTTACCAGTGAGTTTCTCCTGATCGCCGGAGAAGAAGACCTTTCCACCCCCCTTTCTCTTGCTCAATATCTCCATGAAAACCTCCCTAAGTCCACTCTCCACCCCTTTCCCAGAGTCGGCCATATGGTCCACTACGAAAAACGGGAAGAGGTCATCGCCCTCATTAAAGACTTTCTCTGAGTGCTCCGGGGTTCAACAATATTTGGGAATTTTTATAAAAAATTTTCTCGATTAACTCTTTTCCGAAGAATGAATCCAGAAGTTTATAAAAGGAAGGGAAACACCCACTATTTGAAAAAGGCTCTTGATAAAGGGGATCGAGCTCTTCCAATGCTGGAAGAGAAAGACCACCAAAAAAGTCTGAACCTAAAACAATCGCATCTTCCCCTCCTAAAGAAAGGGCGTGCTCAATATGGCGAATAAAATCTTCTGGTTGATCACCGACAAACTTTTGGACAAAATTGATCCCGATAACCCCTCCCCTTCTAATAATTTCCCTTGCTAAATGATCGGGAAGATTGCGAGGATGATCCTTAACTGCTCGATAATTTGAATGGCTGGCAATAGGAAGGATTGATAGTCCCTTTTGATCAATGGTATTTAAGATCTCTTCTGCTAGGGGATCTGATGTATGGCTCAGATCAATTGCCACCCTTTTTCCATCCATATGCTCTAGCAGGACCTTACCATCTTCTTTAAGACCCACTTCTGATGTATCCCCTCCGCCAAAACGATTCTCTTCTTTCCACGTTAGGCTGAGATAAAGCCATGGATGAGCATCAAAGCGCTTATATAGTAAATCTAGCGGTTCCTCTTCTTCAAGGAGTCCTGACGCATTCTCAATCGCTAGGGCAAACTGAGCCCTTTTTCCCACGAACTCTTCACATCTTTGAAAACACTCAAGCTGCCCTTCAAACTCTTTTCGAGATCCTTTCCCTGTTTCAGAAAACAGTGCAAGAGTCTGAAAAACAACTCCCCCTTTTTGAAGAAGGGGGAGAGAACATCTTGAAACATCATCCATTGGACTATTTTCTTCAGGATCCTTGTTAAGATAAGCAAGAAGATCACAATGAAGATCGAAAACAGGAATGGACATTTAGAAGTCAAATCGCGCTTTCAAAGTAAACCCTTGAAGATAAAAATCTCCACCATGGTCAGGCTCTGAAAGATTTTTGATCACTTCGTTATGAAGAATCCAAAGTGAGTGTTCCCACCCTGCTTGAAGCAAGAAATGGAAACGGTCTTGACTAAACCAAACATCATATCTAAACCCTGCGCCAATATTGGCAACGGGTTCTGCTGTATGAGGTTTAACCCCTGTATTCAGAGCTGTTGTGGTAACATTGTTCACTGTGTTCCTTTCAAGGCGGCTTAAATCAAACTGCCCCCAAAGAATAGAAAGTGCTAAGTCTGCAAAAAAGCTGAAGTCTTTTGTAAATTGGAAAGAGTTATTCAAACCTGCACGAAGTCCAATTCCCCAAAAGTCTTGATCTAAGTCAAGGCGATGAATCGCATTTGCAATCGTTGTATACTCGGCTTTATAATCTTGGTCGATCCAAGCAGTGTGGAGACCAGCAAACAGCCTAAGCTTCATGTATTGGCTTAAATAAGCATTGCGCCCTAAATCCAAAGTAAGGTTGTTATAATGAACATCCCAATTTGCAGAAGCCCTTGTTAAAAAGTCAGCCGAACCACTTACTACCCAGTAAGGGATTAAATTGGAGGTCACTGCAGCTTGCTCTGTAGAGTCTCTTGCATCACTATGAATCCAGGTATACTCAGCAAAGAGGTCCCATCCATCATGGGGAAGGTTAAATCCAAGCCCGACCTTAAATCCAGGATCCCAATTCCAGTCTAGCCCATGAACGCTCCCTGAAACTCCAGCACCTGCTCCAGAAACAGCATAGAGAAGACCATCTTGTCGCACTGTCCAATAGATAAAGTCACCAGTTAAAAAGACATTCCAATCTCCTCGAATTCTAGGTCCTGCATTCGGAAGAATCTTAATATCACAGTCATCAGAATAATAAAGAATTGGTTGATCATCATGAGGATGTGCAAACGCCATTCCCATCATGCACACACATAAAGCCAAAAATTTTTTCATTGTCGCCATCCTTTGGTAATAAACATTTTAGTCTCGTAGAGACACTATCTATTAAAACGTTAATTTTATGCAAAGGATATTTTGTTTGAAAGACTTGATTTTCTCATCCTCTTTTCATATAGGTAAATAGAGAGGGAAAAGAATGAAGAATCACCAAAAAACTGGCATTTGTCAGATTTGCAAACAGGAATTTGCACACCAAAAGTTATTTCCTATCAAACTGATACGAAATTCCGTCTATGATACCCTCTGCAAAAAACATCCCAATATCGATATCAACGGTCTCATCTGCTTTCCAGACTTAAGAGAGATCCGATCTGAGCATATTGAGGATTTAATTCGCGAGGATAAAGGGATTCTTTCTTCTTTTGAAAAAGAGGTCCTTGAAAGTCTTGCATCTCAAGAGATTCTGGTTGAAAATGTGAATAAAAAGTTCCAACAGAAGCTCACCTTTGGTCAAAAAATGGCCGATCGAGTTGCCCACTTTGGGGGAAGCTGGAAGTTTATCCTCTCTTTTTTTCTCCTTCTGGTCATCTGGATGATAATTAATACCTTCTTTTTTCGTCAGGAAGGGTTTGACCCTTATCCATTTATCCTTCTTAACCTTGTTCTTTCTTGTTTAGCAGCAATCCAAGCTCCCATCATCATGATGAGTCAAAACAGGCAAGCTGAAAGAGACCGCCTTCAAGCCAATGAAGAGTATTGCACAAACCTGAAGGCAGAGCTTGAGATTCAACACCTCCACTCTAAGTTAGACCTCTTTATGAAAAATCAATGGGAATCTCTCCTAGAACTCCAAAAGATTCAGATTGAGTTGACTGAGGATCTTATTCTCCATAAAAAAGAGTTGCACCAAAAGAAGAAAGACTAGTAAAATCTCTCCCCTATGAAACGCATTGTCATTATAGGAACAAGTGGTTCTGGGAAGACTACTCTAGGTAAGCACTTAGCGAAGAAGCTCGGCTATCCGATGACCGACTTGGATGACCTTTACTGGCTCCCCAACTGGACCCGTCGCCCTAAAAAAGAGTTTGCCTCTCTTATTGAAAAGGCGGCCTCCCATAAAGAATGGATTATTTGTGGCAACCAGTCTCGATACCGCCATCTTTTCTGGCCCAAGGCAGATACCATCATCTGGCTTGACCTTCCCCTCCCCCTCCTCCTTTGGAGAACCGTTCGACGCTCCTTCCGTAATATGAAAACCAAAGAAACCTTTTGCAATGGAAATTATGAAAGCCTTTCCCGTTTGTTTAGTTCCGAGTCGATCCTTTTTTATGTTATAAAAGGGTATTTCAAACACCGTAAAGACTACTTACACGAAATGGAAGTAAATACAGGGAAGAAATGGATTCGTACACACTCGATTACCCCTGAGTCCGACCTTTCCCTTTAGGGCTGCATAAATAGGTCGCACTCCGGGATTTAAGGACATGAAGTTCCTGGAAGAACATAGGTCAATGGACCTCCCACCTCAGCCACAACAGAAGGAGGATTAATCGACTCCAAAGAGGTAAGACTAGGGGGAGATGGGGCTTCTACTTGCATCCGCGTGCTTGCTTGAAAGTTATTAAGGACAATCCCTCCAGTCGATACATTGTTAATCAAGCGGCCACACAATTGGGCTGGTGGACCAGGAAGAGTGATAAGATCTATCGGCTTCGTCGCAACATTCTTTTGCAGATCGGCAAAAAAACGTCCTTGCGTCGAGACGCGAATCCCATCTAGTGTCTGGTTACTTAGTTGATTCCGATAGATTTGCGCTTGACCTAAATCGCCAGACAGATCAGAGACTCTATTCACAAAAATGCCGTGCACTCCGTTGCCAGAGACAAAATTATCATTGATTTGGGCAAACCCTTCACCTAAAGAAAGAAAAACGAGAATTCCATTTCCAATATTGCCCTTCACGGTATTATTAGAAATATTTACTCTATGGCTATTTAGGAAAAATGAGCCAACGACATCTATCCCGTTTGTCTGATTCTCTGTAACGGTATTATAAGTAATTGTCAGGTTATCAGGGCCGATGAAATTGTAGTAAATTCCCCGACCTCCATTGTTTCGAATCGTATTGCCAGTGATGGTATGATTTCCCCCTTCTGCGAGAGATGAATCAGAAAAAATTCCATGCCGAGTATTATTTTGAATGATATTATTTCGAATCAATATCCCCGTGCGGTTGGCAACATTGATCCCATCTTGGCTAGCGCTATTAACATTGAATCCAGCAAGCTCCACCCCATCAGCCATCTTAAAAGCATCTCCTGCTGTATTGGTCACACTAGGAAAAATTCCTGGGGTAAATGCTGGGACTGTAATGGAACCTACATTTAAAGGGATCCCCGACCCAGACATGATTTGATTAGGTTTAAAGGTGTAACCACTATCCATTCTAAAAGTGGTTTGATCCCCTGCAAAAACATAAATGATGCTTCCATTTACAGAATTTGCTTCAGCAAGGGGAAGGGATTGGTAGGGGTTTTCAAAGGTTCCAATACCTAAGCGTGCATTGAGATTATTGACAAAGATAATGGTAAACGGCTCACCGGTTAAGGGATCGATCAAAGGAGCAATACAATTCTTATCATCAATCGGAATGATTTCATTGCGCTCAACCGGCTTTGTTAGGTTAAAATCTTCCCTTGCCCTTTTTTGACACTCTTTCTGTTTATTTTTAATCTTCCAATAGGTTCGATCTTGCCGCAAGGTGTGTGCTCCTAAGGGAAAGGTCCATTTAGCAACTCCCTGAACAATCCCACCAAATTCATGATCATAAGAGGCTTCAACAGCAAGCGAAAATCCTCCAAAACATTGGTTTTCAATGCGCCCTTTAACTCCCCAAGCATCCCCTATCTTTTTATCACATACTTTCCGTTCAAACAGATAGTAAGGTCCAGCAGCCATATACAAATCGACAAATAGAGCTTTGATTGGAATGGGAACTCCTACCTCCCCAAAAATAGAGGGAATGGCGCGGAAAACCTTTTGCTTTGTTAAAATCTGGTTTCCTGAAAACCGATCAAACAAAAGCTTCCCACTTTGAGTTTTACCACTTGGAATATACCCATTGAGGCGGATATCAACGCCCTGACTCAGGGCTTCAACTCCTACCCCTAGTTCATTAACATGAAGATGTTTTGATTCACGTCGATCCCAGTAAACATTTGCACCAAGTGCCCATGTTCCCGAAAAAGCTCCGTAGCGGCCTCCAAGGCCGAGATTGGATGCAAAACGGCCCTGATTAAAAATGTGGAATCTTGCATCGATAAAAGGGACGAAATTGTCCGTCACCCGCGGAACCAATGTCGCTGTAAGGGAAGTATATCCCTCTTGATATCCAATTCCCTTCGATTCTCGATGTTTAAGAGAAAAATGGTTTTGTTGCGTAAATGAATTGCAAGCGGCATGACTCTACCGAGTCTTGGATGTTTAAGCTGCTACCCACCGACCTTTTGGCATTCCTAACCGGGTCATTTTGTTCATCGCTATTGATTTGGCA
>JAGROK010000049.1 GCA_020440285.1 Chlamydiia bacterium
TACCCATACTCGAGAAGTTGAAGGGCACCTCTTTTCAAAAAAACGAGAAGAGACCCTCCAAGCCCTCAAAGAATCAGAGCATTTTTCTAACAGGCTCAAAGGGACAGTTTTTAAGCTCTGGGATCGATTCAACCAAAAGATCTACGCTTACCTAGAGAAAAAACAAGATCGCAAACCCGATCAATCCTTTTTCGATTTTAAAGACGAGAGGGATCTTGAAAAAGCTTCCGTTAGAGAAGTTTCTAAAGAAAACCTCACGATTGTTCCTGCAAAAGCCTCAGAAAAAATCTCTCCACAGGAAATAGCAAAAAAGGTCTCTAAAAGCGACCAAACTATTGAAATAAATAAAGAAACCATTAAGATGAGACGCGTAAAAAAAGAAATTGAAAGAGACCTTTATGACCAAAATTCACATCCAGGAGACCCTTCAAAGAGCTTCGAAAAGAGCCCTCTTACATGGAAAGATTTTTCTAAAGAAGAAAGAAAACAGATCAGCTCTTACTTTGCCGCTGCTTCGAAAGCTCAAGAACTTAGAGAAGTGGTCCAAGCTGAGTGTGGGGAAAGTTTAGAAAACGTCTCTAAGTCTTCTCATTACCAAGAGTGGCAAAAAGCCTGCGCTCTCAGGAATGAATCTGCCTATCAGCTAAAACCCCTTCTTTCTAAAGAAGAGCATCAAACAATTCTAAAAGAAAAAACCCTCTACTACATCGAGATTCACGCCAAAAAACACGAAGAGATCCTAAAAATCCAAGAACAAAAGGCTCTCCAAACTGAAAAGATAAAAAGCTTAGATGGTCAACTAAGTTTCCACATTGAACCCCTCCTCTACAAGTTATTTTCAGATGGACCCAGCTCAAAAAACTCCCAAAGTTACCGCTTCGGTGCTAAAGGTTCCCTCTCTGTCACATATAGTGGACCAAAAGCGGGGCAGTTTTATGACTTTGAAAGGCAAGAAGGAGGAACTCTTCTTAAGCTGATTGCTAGAGAGCTCAAACTCGATAAACACGAAGCAAAAACCTGGGCAGGGGAGTTTTTAGGGATTGCAAGCGAAATTAGACTCCCCACAAGCTACAAAAAAATCGAGACCAGTAAAGAGAGCAATTGGACCTCTCTCAAACCCGATTCCCACGTCCCTCCCCCTAAATTCGAAGAGATCGGCAAGCTCCACCATTACTACAAAGAAGTAGCGCGTCACCCCTACCGTGACCTAAATGGCAACCTCCTCTACTACGTCCTCCGCCTAGAGAATGACAAAGGGCAAAAAATCACTCCACCCTTAAGCTATGGGAGATTTGAAGATCAAAACCCCTCCTGGGAGCTCAAAGGATACACCCCCCAAGGAGAAAAGCGTCCCCTTTACAACCTCCACCATCTCAAAGAAAAACCCCTTGCAGAAGTCCTCATCGTTGAAGGGGAAAAAACCGCAGACAAAGCTCTCGAAAAGTTTTCAGAGAGTCATTACGTTTGTCTCACATGGTCTGGAGGGGCCTCCAGTGTTTCGAAAACCGACTGGAGCCCTCTCCACGGCAAAGAGGTAAAGATCTGGCCTGATAATGACGAAGCCGGGTGGAAAGGGACTCAAGAAGTCTTGGATGAGCTCAAAAAAGTAGGAGTGAAAAAGGTCAGACTTCCAGAGCGGGGGAATCTCTTTGAAAAGCTTCCCCCCAAGTGGGACTTAGCCGATCCCCTCCCTCAAGGAGTGACCACCTCCTCTCTTCACAGGGCTTTTTCCTACAGCAATAAGAATCATTTTCAGGAAAGTGTCCTCAGACGCTTAGGTCTCGATAGGCCAACTCCATCCCTAGAAAAAACAAAAGCAATCGATCTTCTCTACGCCTATGAGAAAACCCATAAGCAAAGGCTGGAAGGGGAGTTTCCAAAGGAGATTTCACTCAATCAAAGAGATACCATCCAGTATAAACAACAACATGAAGGGGTCCTCTTCCTCAACAAAGAAAAAGAGATTTTGCAAAAAGTAAAAGAAGATACCCACATCAACGCCTCAGGAGAAGTTGCAGAAAGGCTCACCCATCAGATCCATCTCTTCGAGGCCAAAACAGGAAAAGAGGCAACACTCACCGAGATTTTAACCCTCAAAGAAACCATAGAGAGTTTTCCTTACGAGACAATCAAATGTCCCCAAGAGGTAAAAGAGATCGCCCTCTATAAAGCCTTGAGCTATTCTTGTGAAAAAGCTCTCATAGGAGAAGAAGTAGACAGAAAAGAGATCAACGAAATCTCCCTAAAAAGTGAAAGGGAATGCGATCAACAAAAAGAATTAGAAAGATCTCAAGAGCGCGCCTTGCAAAAACAGCAAGAATTGCAGCGCTCAAAAGGACCTGATTTATCATTATAGGAGGAAGAACATGCATACAATCACAGAAGAAAACTGGGAAGGAAAAGTCGAAGATTTTTTAAAGGAGGCGTACTGTTCTGGAGAGAGGATCATTTTAAAAGGAAAAGAAGGGGTAGAAGCTGCCCTTGTTCCGATTGAGGATCTAGAAGTTCTTGAAGAGATCGATCCTTAGAAAAAGAGAAGCTGAA
>JAGROK010000009.1 GCA_020440285.1 Chlamydiia bacterium
CGATGTAAAAAATCTCACCTATTTATGCAGCCCTAAAGGGAAAAATAGGTCGCACTTCGGGGTTATAGGGAAGCGAGCTTTGCCTTTGAGGCTTGAAGCTTATCTTCAGCTTCTTTGAGGGCAGCCTCTGTTTTTTCAACGAGTTCTTTAGGGGCTCTTTCGACAAAGTTTGGGTTGGAAAGTTGTTTTTGAAGGGAGGCGATCTGCTTAGAAAGTTTTTCCCCCTCTTTTTTAAGGCGCTCTTTTTCTTTTTCTTGAAGCTCGATCGGCAAGGGGATTGTGATTTTTATCCCTTTGACGATAGCTGAAGAGGTAAAGGCAGAAGGCTTTTCAGCGGGGGCAAAGGATAGGGCATTTACCCGAACTAAAGAGGAGATGATAGCGCTATGGGTCTCGATCTCATCGGTTTTTCCCTCTAAAATCACATCGGTTGCAGTAGAGGGGGGGAGTTGCATCTCTGCTCGGATATTGCGGATGGCGTAGACAACTTCATTAATGAGAGCAAAAGTCTTTTCAATTTCAGGGTTGATCGCATTTTTATCGATCACTTGTGGATAGGGGGCTGCAGCGCAGGCAGGAGAGTTTAATGCTCGGATAGCCTCTTTTGTATAGGGGTCTTGATTTCCCTCTTTGAGGTGGGGAAAATACTCTTTAAGCTTTTGAAAAATCTCTTCAGTGATGAATGGGGTAATGGGATGCATGAGGCGGATCGCCCCTAGAAGGATAATTATAAGAACCTTTTGCTTGTTGGTACTGTCTCCCCCTTTTCCAAAGAGCGCGGGTTTGGCCATTTCAACGTAGTAGGCGCAAAACTCATCCCAGAAGAAGGTGTAAGAGCGCATTGCGGCTCGATCAAAGTGATACCCCTTAAAGTGGGTGTCCATCTCATCGATAGTTCGATTTAAAAGGGAAAGGATCCATTGGTCATCAAGGGTAAGGGGGCCGAGCCCTTCTTGAAATTCTTCTCCAGAGAGCTTGAGATTCATCAAAACAAAGCGAGCTCCGTTCCATACTTTGTTTGCAAAGTTCTTAAACTCTTCGAAGCGGCGACGGTCTAGATCGATTTGAGGGGAGTGGGTCGCACTCGCTGCCAGGGCCATTCGCATGGCATCAGCTCCATAGGCGTTGATGATTTCGATAGGGTCGATCACATTCCCTTTCGATTTAGACATTTTTTCCCACTTTGAAAACACCCCTTTTTCTTTTTCCCCTTCCTCTTCTGTTAGGTAGGTAATCCCTCCCTCTTTGTTTTCTTTCCAATAGGACTTTCCAAAGATGAGCCCTTGAAGAGAAACTTCTGCAAAAGGAACTTGCCCAGTGACATACTCTCCCATCATGATCATCCGTGCAACCCAGAAAAAGAGAATATCGTGTCCAGTAATGAGTGTTGCATTAGGATAAAACTTTTTCAGCTCGTTTGTCTCATGGGGCCATCCAAGTGTGCTAAAGGGCCAAAGAGAAGAAGAAAACCAGGTGTCGAGAACGTCAGGATCTTGAGTCCACCCTTCTCGATCTTTTTTGACTTCGGGAGGCTCTCCCTCACCGCCGTAGCAAATCACCTCTCCCGATTCATGGTACCAGATGGGAATGCGGTGCCCCCACCAAAGCTGCCTTGAAATGCACCAATCGCGGAGGTTTTTAATCCAGTGAAAATAGGTGCTTTCCCATTGTTTAGGAATAAGCTTGACCTTTCCCGATGTGACAGCCTCCATGAGCTTTTCTTTGAAAGGCTCCATCCGGATAAACCATTGCTTCGAAAGATAAGGCTCAATGACTGCCTTTGAGCGGTAAGAGACCCCAACGCGGTGGATATGAGGGACTGCTTTCTCGAGATGGCCAAGCTCTTCCATCCGTTTGGCCACGTGGAGGCGGGCCTCCTCCATTGTCAGTCCTTCATATTCAAGGCCATTTTCATTTAGGGTTCCATTTGGATTTAAAAGATTAATTGCAGGGAGATTGTGCCTTTCCCCAAGTTCCCAGTCGTTAGGGTCGTGTGCGGGGGTAATCTTTACAGCTCCCGTTCCAAATGTGGGGTCGACATAAGAATCTCCAATGATGGGAATCTTCCGTCCAACGATAGGAAGGATCACATTTTTTCCTATAAGGTCTTTATACCTTTCGTCTTTGGGAGAGACAGCCACAGCCACATCACCAAGCATTGTTTCTGGGCGAGTTGTCGCAATGGTTAAGTGTCCTTTTCCATCCTCTAGCGGGTATTGTAAGTGCCAAAGCTTTGTTTTTCTCTCTTCATACTCAACCTCATCATCGGCGAGGGCGGTCTCTGTTACCGGGTCCCAATTGACGAGGCGATCCCCTCGGTAAATCAGCGCTTCATCAAACATCTTTTTAAAGAGAGAGCGAACCGCTAGGTTGGCCTCAGGATCCATTGTGAACCGCTTTCTCATCCAGTCACAGGAACATCCGAGTTTTTTAAGTTGATCGATGATCCTCCCTTCCGATTTTTCCTTCCACTCCCACACATGTTTTAAAAATTCTTCCCGCTCAAAATCGCATCTCCTTTTTCCCATCTTCGCGATGAGATGCTTTTCAACCACCGTTTGGGTAGAGATTCCTGCGTGGTCGAGACCTGGAACCCATAGAGCCTCCTCACCATCCATCCGTTTCCACCGAATCATGATATCTTGAAGGGAATTGATCAGGGCATGCCCCATGTGGAGAACCCCCGTTACATTTGGGGGAGGCATGACGATGCAATAAGGCTTCTTATCGGAGAGGGGATCTGCATGGAAAAGTCCCTTTCTCTCCCAGAAGTCATACCACTTTTCTTCTACAAGATCGGGGCTGTACGCTTTAGGTAGGTCCATAGGA
The DNA here is from genome assembly GCA_020440285.1 of Chlamydiia bacterium. Lineage (GTDB taxonomy): Bacteria > Chlamydiota > Chlamydiia > Chlamydiales > Simkaniaceae > Neptunichlamydia. Next base: position 2,830 of record JAGROK010000009.1, read on the forward strand.
CAAGAGGATAATAAAACCAGAAAGAAAATGCCACTGAAATTTTTTATATAGCTGAATTAGTTTAAAATAGTAATAATTGGACAGAAGATTTTCATTGAAAATGAAGCGCGGAGAGCGAAGCTGGCTTCATGTAAGCCAGCAAGATCGAGCGTAAAATTTTCGGTGAAAAGA
>JAGROK010000050.1 GCA_020440285.1 Chlamydiia bacterium
ATGCCAAATCAATAGCGATGAACAAAATGACCCGGTTAGGAATGCCAAAAGGTCGGTGGGTAGCAGCTTAAACATCCAAGACTCGGTAGAGTCATGCCGCTTGCAATTCATTTACGCAACAAAACCTCTGTCTCATTAGGGTCTATCTCAAAATTACGAATAGAAACACACTACGAAAGAGGTTCGAAGCAAAGCATGAAGCAATTCTACAAGTTTAGTTCGCTTCGCTTGAAAGCAAATACTTTCCCTATACTAAAGTTCACCTCTTCATACTTTTTTATCAGGGCTTTGTATTCATCGATTCGATCGGTAGTAATTCCATTTTCATGTTGATCCACAAGAAATTTTAATTGTCGATAGCAGAAATTTGGCTTTTCTTGAGAAAATTTTTGTATTTTTTTCTGGATAAGTTCATCAAATAATGGCTTATTATTTTCTTGAATGCACCCAGCCTCGCGCAGTCGGCTTAATTTACCCCAAACTTGATCCCCGGCAAATGATTTCAATTCTGTATCAATAATGTATAACCCATCTTTGGAAGGAACGAAATTGCCTAAGTCGAAGTCACGATAATGAGAGTTTTCTAAAAGGATAAACAATTCGTTAATTTCTTGTTCTGAAAGACAACGATCATCAGATTTAATAGGTTCTGCCAGAATTTTGAGATCATCAGAAATGATTCCTATCCTACTATCCCCATTTAACTGCTCTACTTTAAAATTAACTAAAGCTTGTTCAGTGCTGGTGTTTGTAAGAAAAACTTTCTTTTCAGGAACTTTAATATGCTTTAATCCCAAACTTTGGATAAGAGAGATGCTAAATACTCCCTCCCTACTAATCGGGTGAAATTTGTTTTTCCTTTCCAAGAAAAATAATTGCCATTTTTTAATTCATTGTTAGTTATAATTTTTCCGTTTCGCTTTAGATCTTCGAAAAATTCCAAGATTTTAGATCTCATTGTATTCTCATCAAAAAATGGGTCAAATGGAGGAACAATAGACAGAGGACTAATGCAAGGGACAAAGACCGATTGAGACAAGCACTTTATGTCTGTATTAACTTCTTGATTAGCCTCAGAGGTTAATTTTCTTGGCTGAAGTAGAGCTTTGTGGTTATTCAGGAGACTATCGATTTTTGATTTAGCAAATTCAGTGAGAGATTCGTAAGTACAATTTGCTTCGTCCGAAGGATTATCTAAAATACAGTTTCCTACTAAACTTTCATTTTTTTGGTAGATTTTTGCAATAATTTGTTTGTTTTCAGAAAAGAATTCTATTTTGTAACCTTGATCTAAGTAGCTTCTCCCTATTGGAGTTGCAGCTTCCATACTTGTACTCCTGTGCCCTCTTAAGCTGTTGATTAAAACTTTGCCATTAACCTCTGGCTTGCAAAGCCAGAGGTTAAGATTTGACACGATAATAGAGTATTTTTAATTTCCTGATAAAGTTTAATTATTACGCTAAATAAATTATATGTTGAACTTTTTCTTAAGTGTTTGAATATTAGGTTTTAAAAAATAAAACTGCCACAAAATACAGCGGAGAATCCACTGGTCTAAGGTCCAAATTCGGAACACACTCCATAAATACCAGGCATAAACGGAGTATACTCCATTTATTCCATATTGCTGAAATCATTGATAAAATGAGTATTGCCGTTTTATGAAAACGTTCGATCACGTGACTTGTTACCCTTGGAAACAAGGGATAGAAGAATATTTTCCTGAAATCGCAATGGAAGAGTAAATGGTTTGAACTACGAGTGGTATGCAACAAAATTTTATTCGGCTTACTTTGTAAAGCCAGATTGGGTGAGAAGGGCGTCGATGGTCGGGGCCCTTCCGCGGAAGGTTTCAAAGACTTCCATGGGGTGGACACTCCCTCCAAGCTGAAGAAAGGTCGTTTTGAATTTCTCTCCAACGGTTCGAAGAGCTGACCAGTCTTCTTCGCCTACTTCTAGGAAGGCGGCAAAGGCGTCAGCACTGAGGACTTCTGCCCACTTATAGGAATAGTAGCCAGCGGCGTAAGAGTCGCCGCCAAAGATATGGTGGAAAGAGCAGAGGAAGTAGTCATCTTCTAGGCAGGGGAGGTGGGAGGTTGTGAGACATTTTTCATGGTAGACATCGAAGGGGGTAATGGTGCTGCTTGGGTCGTAGTCACTATGGAGAGAAAGATCGCACAGGCTATATTTTAGCTGGACAAGGGTGTTTGTCCCTGCATTGTAGTTGCGAGCAGAAAGGATTTTGTCGATGAGAACTTCAGGAATGGGTTCACCTGTTTGATAGTGGGCGGTGAGGTTTCTAAGGGTGGATTTATGGTAGCACCAGTTTTCCATAAACTTGCTGGCCATTTCGATGGCATCCCACTCAATTCCGTTGGTGCCAGAGATGCTTCCATAGTTGATGGTTGTAAGCATGTGTTGAAGACCGTGACCAAATTCATGGAAGAGGGTTTCAAGTTCGCGGAAGGTAAGCAATGCGGGGGCATCCCCGATAGGGGGCGTTGAGTTACAAACGATGTAGGCGATGGGGAGTTGCAATTTGCCATCGATAACGGTTCGGTTTAAACAGGTTTCAGTCCAAGCTCCTCCTCGCTTTGTTTGAGGGCGGGTAAAGGGATCGAGATAAAAAGAGGCGATTTGCTCTCCATCTTCATCGTGGATGAGATAATAGGTGACGTCGGGATGCCAAACGGGAGGCTGGTTTTCAGGTTTAACAATGGTGATTCCAAAAAGCTTGTTGCAGAGATCAAAGAGTCCATTAAGAATTTTGGGAAGTGGGAAATAGGGCTTCATCTCTTCCTCAGAAAGATGATACCACTCTTCCCAGTGACGCTCAGACCAATAAGAATAGTCCCAGGGCATGAAGGGTTCTTTAAATCCATTTCTTGCAGCAAAGAGCTGAACTTTGAGAAGGTCTTCTCTTCCTGAAACCCAACTTGCCTCTCGGATTTGTTCCAAGAAGTGATTCACAGTTTCTACATCGGGAGCCATCTTAGTTGCTAAGCTTAGCTCGGCATAGCTTTTGTAACCTAAAAGGTTTGCGAGTTCTTTTCTGATTTTAAGTTGTTCAGTAAGATTTTGTGAATTATCCACCTCTCCCTTTGATGCTTTTTGAATTTGCTCACGATAAAGAAGCTCTCTTGTTGTGCGACACTTGCAATGGCGGAGGATGTTGAGAAAAACATGGGGGGTAAGGGAAAGCTTCCATGGACCTTCTTGAGGAGTTGATGGGGGAGCGCTTGAGTCGCGCGCATTGTTATACGATTCAGACATGAACTTTAGGGTTGGATATGGAACCCCTTCGAGCTCTTTTTTGCTTGTCACGATAAATGAGGTTTGCTTGGTAGCGTCGAGGATGTTCGCGACAAAAGCATTTTGAAGTTTGCTGAGCCGAAAAATCAATGTATTGAAGAGATCGAGTTTTTCTCGGTTTAGATGGATCCCTTTGAGTTTGGCATCTAACAGCCGCCTCTCGATATTCCGTTTTTGTGCTGAGCTGTAGACTTTCCATTGATCACTAGCTTTGAGCGTTTCAAGAGCCTCATAGATAGGGTGGCTTTGTTTGATCCGCAGCTCAAGTTGGTTGATTAGCGGCTCAACAACGGACCATGCCTCTCGAAGCGCTGGGGAGTCTTTAACAAGTTTGAGGTGGGTAATAGGACCCACGATCCGATGAATTTTTTCTTCGATCTCTTCAAGGGGATCAATAAGGGTTTCCCAGGTGGGCTTTTCAACCCTTTCAAGCCTTTCGATCTGAGGGAGGACGCTTTTTGAAAGGACTGCAACAGCGGAAAGAAAGTGGTCGGGCTCAATGATTTCAAAGGGGATAAGTCCTTGATAGTTGAGCAAAGGGTTTGCACATCTTTCTTGCTCGATGAAAGTAGGGTGGTGTAGATCAACGGCCACAAACTGGTCCTAAACTTAAGCAAAGTGGAAATTAAGTTTTAACGAGATGAGAGTTGATGTCAATTGACTTTTTCATTTTTTTTCGATAGGGTGACAAGTGGGGTAATTTGGACTGGTAAATGGCTCGAGATAGCGAAGAGATTGTCATAAAAAAACACCATCACCATTGGAAAATGCGCTTGATGGTGGCGATTATCATGTTAGCCCTTTCATTTATTGGCTTGATCGTTTCTGATCTCAAAGCCAATGGGGCCTGGGAGTATTGGCGGTGGATGGTACCGGTATTCGCTGTTTTATGCTTATTTTTGTCTTGGTATTTGAGACGTAAAAATCAAATTATGAGTGCGACCACGATATGGCATGAACTTGTGCAGTGGTTTGGCCTTGCAATGGCTGTTTATCTGGTTTCAATATTTGTAAATATTGGGTTGATGGGACGGTTTGAAGCAGGGCTGGTTGTTTTAACGTTTTTATCTCTAAACACCTTCATTACAGGTGTTTATGTAGAGCCTACCTTTTTTATTATTGGAATTCTCCTAGGACTCTTTGCTGTTGGAGCAGCCCTTTTAGCGGAATATCTCTATACCGTGATGCTACCCATTACAATAGGGGTAGCGGTTCTCCTCGTCTGGATTGCCCGGAAAAGACATTAAACATCCTCTAATTCTTGCACCAGGGTTTGTCTTTTTCTTTGATGAAAAAGGTGAAGAAAAAGGCAAGGAGCATGGTGATGGGGTAAGCAAGAAGTGCGATTTGGAAATCACCAAGAGAGTAGCTCCGCACACCGTGGAGCATTCCCCCTTTCCAATTAAGATCTAGAAGAACCCCAATAAGCGTTTGAATCAAAGAGCCTGCAACAAAGACTAGAAAGTTTGTTAACGCAAGGGCTGATCCTTTTGTTTCTGGTGTGTTGAGCTCGATGGCTAAGCTGTAACAGAGGAGTTGTGCGGAAAGAGAGCATCCGAGAAGGAACATTAAGGCGAAGATCCAAAAGGGAGTATGGATGGGGGTGTAGGTGATTAAGGAGAAAAAGAAGATGCTTAAGAGAGTAAAGATAAAGAGCATGATCTTCCGGTTACATCTTTTGTCAGAAATCCGTCCAATGATAGGTCCAGCAACAATCCATCCGATATAGATCATTGAGGCGGCGTAACTTGCTTCTTGATTGGAAAATCCATGAGCTTCTTGCAAAAATGGGATAGCCCAAAGCCCTCCAAATGAAACCGTTGCTGTATAAAACATCATAGCAACAAGGCCATTGATCCATGTTTGGGAATTTTTACAGACCATTTTGATCCCTTTCGCCAAAGAAATCTTGGGTTTAGGATCGTGATGCTCCATAGAGGGGGGTTCGTTTCGAACAGCAAGATAGATAACGACACCAAGCACTGCGCCAATTATTCCAAGGATTACCGATGTTGGTCTCCATGAAATAACATGGACAAGCTCCGAAAGGGGGCCCTCTCCAAAGACGGCTCCAAGCATTCCAATAGAATTTCCAATGCCAACAAGAAGGGCTAAAATCTTTCCATGGAACCAATGGGAGCTGATATAAACCATTCCAATAAAAGCAAAGGCAGATCCCATTCCCATCAGGAGGCGGGCGATGATACTTAGCCATACCCCTGGAGCAATTCCAAAGAGGATCGAAGCGATTCCGCAGGTAAGAGTTGCAAAGGTTAACAGTTTTCGCGCTCCAAATCGGTCCATTAAAACTCCAACGGGGAGCTGCATGGGAGCATAAGCATAGAGATAGGCAGCAGAAATAACGCCAAAGACTCCAGCACCAATATTAAACGCTTTGAAAATCTCTTCAACCATTACGCTGGGGGCGACGCGGATGAAGTATTCGTAAAAGTAAAAAGCAACGGCAAGTCCCCAGATGATCCACCGTCTCATTTGAATATGTTTCTTCACTAGTCTTAACTTAAATGTTGGTTATAGTGCTTTCAATCTAAAATTTCAAACTGAAAACACTATATTTTCTTGCTTAGGCATTTGTTTTTGAGTTACCATAACACCCTTTCAAGGTCAATCTAAAAGAGATAGGAAGCTTTAAGAAAATGAGTGATGAAAAGCGGCTTTTTTTGGGGTTTGAAGTTCATGCTCCTTGGCCAGAAAATCTTCCCGATGCGCGCACACTAAAAGCAAGTCACCGCCACCTCACCCTTGTTTTTATTGGAAACACTTCCTACAAAAAAATTCGAAGTTTGATTCCAAAGATGCCAAAGCCTCCTTTTCGGGTAGGACCTGTTGCACTGTCTGATGCTTGTCTTTGCCTTCCCCATCGCGATCCTTCTGTTGTCACTTGGCATGTTGATCCTTTCGGTGCCGATCTTCTCAATGAATATCAGAAGGAGGTTTCTGATTTTTTTCAAAGTGAGGGATACGAAATGGATAAGAGGAAATTTCTCAAACATATTACCTTGGGAAGAAGTCCTTTTAATGAAAAGGAATGGAAGAAAGAGTTTGTCCCCCTTCCTCTCTACTTTCACCACCTTCACCTTTATGAAAGTTTTAAAGGACTTCGGTATGAGCCGATTTGGACCCATGATCTTTTCCCCCCATTTGAAGAAATAGAACATGTTGCCGATCTTGCATTTAAGGTTTATGGAGAGAGCTTGCAGCAGATTTTTTGGAATGCTCAAATTGCTTTAGCTTTTAAGTGTTCTGATCTCCTTCCTTTTCTCGATCCAGGATATGAAGTTCGGACAATTGAAGAGGGCATCATCCGCTTAAATGAGATTACAACCGAAGGGGACAAAAAGGTGGGAACCCCCTTTAAGGCGGTGAGTTTTCATGGAGAGGTGATGGAAAATAAGGGGATACTAACGTGGGAGATGATTGTTGATGTATGAGCGTAGTCCAGCCACCTTTGAGATTCCTCAAGAAGAGGGAATGCATGTTCCTGGTCTTTTAATTGCAACAAAAGAACTGATTGAAGGGATCGAAATCGATCGCCCATTGCAGCAGGTGAAGAATGTTGCTCATCTTCCTGGAATTGTGGGTCATAGCATTGCAATGCCAGATATCCACTGGGGATATGGATTTCCCATTGGGGGGGTGGCTGCAATGGACGCTGCTCATGGAGTGATTAGCCCTGGAGGAGTGGGGTATGACATTAACTGCGGCGTGAGGCTGGCTCTGATTCCGATGGCGATGAAGGATTTAACCCCTGAGATGAAAGAGGCCCTTATCAGTAAGATTTATTCGCTCGTTCCTTCAGGGGTTGGAAAGGGGCAGAGGGGAAAGAAAAAGCTCAAGCGCCTTGATTATCAGGGGATCATTGCAAAGGGGGCTGCGTGGTCGGTTGAGCAAGGGTTTGGGTTTGCTGAAGATCTTGATCACTCAGAGAGTCATGGTTTCATTGAGGGGGGAGTGCTCGATTCCATCTCTTCTCATGCTATGGAGCGGGGGGAAGATCAACTGGGAACGATCGGCTCTGGAAATCATTTTGTGGAAATTGGAGAGATCGAATCTCTCATTCTCCCCGATATCGCAGCTCAGTGGAATATCGAGCAGGGGATGATCTACGCGCTGATCCATTCAGGGTCTCGGGGATTTGGCCACCAAGTGTGTCAAGATACCCTCAATCTTTTCATTAAAAATGGCTTTCATGAAGGGCTTCCCGATCGGCAACTTGTAGCAGCTCCGATCAAAAGCAGGGAGGGGCAACAGTATTTTGCGGGGATGGCAGCAGCGGCAAACTTTGCTTTTAATAATCGACAGCAAGTGCTGCATGAAGTTAGGCGCGCGTTTCAAGAGGTATGCTCGATTCCTATGGAAAAGATCCGTCTTTTGTATGATGTGTGCCATAACATCGCCAAATTTGAAACCCACGAGGTGAATGGAGAAAAGAGGCGCCTGTGTGTGCATCGCAAAGGGGCAACTCGCGCCTTTGGTCCTGGGGCAAGTGAGCTTGCTCCCCTCTTTCAAAAGACGGGGCAGCCAGTTCTTGTTCCTGGAGATATGGGGCGAGCGAGTTATCTACTAGCAGGGCTCGGGAATCCTCTTACTTTTTGTAGCTGTTGCCATGGAGCAGGAAGGGCGAGGAGTCGGGTTCAGTCGCTCAAGTCGTGGGGAGGGAGAGATTTAATTAAGCATATGGCAAAAGAAGGGGTGATTGTTAAAGCAACATCAAGTCGAACTATTGCTGAAGAGATGCCCGATGCTTACAAGGATGTGAGCTCCGTTGTCGACGCTGTTGAAAAGGCCTCTCTTGCAAGGCGCGTTGCTCGCTTGCACCCTTGCATGGTTTTAAAAGGATAGGATTCCCCATCCATAACCCTTTTCGTAGATTCTCCCAGTTGTACGAGTAATGTACTGGGTAATATCTAGATTTCCAAGCATTTGGGGGATCTTTTTTAGGCTCACAAGGTATTGGTGGAGAAATAGGCGATGGTTTGTTTTCCAAGCGCTTCCCTCAAAAAGGGTTTCCATACTTTCGTAGAGAGATTCAAGGCCTTCTGCGAGATTAACATCGGCTGGAAGGATCACCCATTGCTCGATAGAAATTTCTTGAGCAGAGCTTTTAAGAAAAGAGGACATCCTTTCAGAGAATAGCCTTCCAAAAGAGTCGTAGAATTGAACAGCTTGGTTTTCTAAAGGTTTGATGAAAGTCCGCTTTATTTGGACCCAGTTGATTTGATTAATTTGGTAAAGGGTTAGCGCTTTAATGGCAGCGATTAG
>JAGROK010000051.1 GCA_020440285.1 Chlamydiia bacterium
AACCGATGATAGGTTTTTCCTTCATTTGAAGGAGTGTGAGTTTAGGTTCAATCATCGACATGAAAATTTAGGGCAAAAGGCTCTGAAAATTATGAAGAAATCAGGAATTTGCTAGTCAAGAGCCTTTTAAACTAATTCAGCTATATTTCACGGGTTAAAAATAAAGGCGGAGAGAAATTGTTAAGCCATGCATTGAAAGATCTTCGGCAAAGTTATCGTACCGAAGGGCTACGTACTCATAAATCTTGAGCATTTGATTTTGACGCCACCAATACATCCCCTCACAGTAAGCGCCAATGTCAAGATAGTATTCTTTTTGATTAAAGTAAGTTCCATAACCAAGCCCTAGCCTCCAATTGACCATTGGAACAAAGCGGTGCTTATTGTCTTCCAGTTTTATTCTATCCTGAGGACTTGGAGTAACCTTTTCCCGGTGTTCAATATCAAAATATCCATAAAGAAGAGCTCCCGAGAAGACTCCTGCAAGATAGAAGCCCTCAGCTAAGTGCCATTTAGAATTGATTCCCCCTTTAAGACCGATCCCCCAATATTCACACTCATCATCGATATGTGCAGAGTTGTGTCCAAGGGACCCTCCAGTATAACGGATCATTTGACTCTGATCGATCCATGCATTTTTCAGCCCAACAAAAGGGCGAAAAGAGAGCTTCTCACTCACATAATAGTGACGTCCCAACTCTAAATCAATGTTGTAAAAGTCAAGATCGTACGTAGATTTTGCATATTTCACCCCCGTTTGCGTGATTACTAAGCCTCGAAGTGGAATCAAAGTGCTATTAAGCCCTCCTTTAGCGCTCCCCGATGAATGGTTGTTGTAAGAGATAAAAGAGGCGTAAATATCCCATTGATCAAAACAAATGTTCTTCCCTCCACCTACTCTCACTCCCCAAGACCACCCAAAGTCAATATCTTTTGTTCTCCCTTTCAACGGAACACTAGAGATGAGGGTACTATTACTATAAGCAAATGGGGTTCCATTTGTTCTTTGGTACCAATACAAAGGTTCAAAAACAACAAACCATTCATCTCTCATTATCCCAGGATTTGCACTAGGACGAGCCTTTTCAACCATGAGCACACGCAGATCTTTTTTTAATCCTTCGATTTCTTTTTCAAGACTCTCAATACGTGAAGAATTGGTCTCCAGAGCTCCCAAAGAGGCAATATTAAAAATGAAGAAAAAAATATACCCAAACGACAGTAAAACTTGGGCAATTCCCAAGTTTTGAAACACGATCGGTATAAATAGCTCTTTAGTCAACTGCAAATCAGAACTTAATTTTAACAACACATCTGACTTTACATTAATTAATAACTATTTTGATTGTCCACAATAATTACAACTTTTTTCATAATCAGGATTTGAATGTCCACACCTTTTGCAATACCAATCTCCGATATTTAAGGCGACGATCCCAAAAAGAGCTATCAGCAAAAACCTATATCTCATCACTATCTCCTAACGTTTCTAACTTCTCAATACGTCTTTCCAAGTCTGAAACTCTTTTTTCAATCGAAGGTTGAAGCTTTAAATCGACATTTGTTTTTCCAAAGAGAAGTTCCTGCATGGAAACCTTTCCCTCTGTAAATTCCTCGATTTTCTGTGCTGTTTTAAGTGATGGTCTTGTAATACCCTTCAAGATTTTCCACAGGTTTGTTGTGCTTATCCCCACAGATTGGGCGAACGACTTCTTTTTCAGCCCCGAATTTTTGATGAATTCCTCTAACAGCATATCTTCCGTTTATTCCATGCAACATCTTAAACAAGGTTATTCTATAATATAGTTTTATTCAATTTTTTTTATAAAAAAATTCTTATTTTAATGAATTTACACAAAAAATTAACAAAATGATTAACCGGAGTTAATTTGAACCTATGAACCTATCCCTATAATCAAGGTTTGTTATTTTTCGGCCTTGTCTCTTGGACAATATTCTCAAATAACCCTCCAAAATTTGCAGGAAAATCCATAAAAATTCCAATAAAATTTATTATCGGGATAGGTTCTATCCTAATAAAATTTTTCGCCAAGTTTTGAAACATAATCGATATAGCTAAATTGGTTTAAAATTGGGAACTTCCCACAGTCAGCTCTTGAGAACTGGTTGCACTCAGGGTAAAAAAAAGGTGAGGCTCTTGTAGAACCTCACCTTTTGTAGGATCTTATTTGCATTAAGTCTAAACTAGAAATCCCATTTGAAATCTAGTGTTAAACCGTGCATGCTGACGTCTTCAGAGTATCTCTCATATTTGAGAACTGCAGCGTCATCAATCTTAATCATCTGGTTTTGTCTCCACCAGTAATTTGCTTCGAATCCAAGTCCAATCCCAAGGTGTTGCTTGTTATTGTGGATGTACCTGTCATAACGCAGCCCAAGTTGCATCTGCACAGTTGGTGAAAATGCATGTCGGTTTGCATTAAGCTTGATTCGGTTATCTTCAACAGCGCTGAATCTTTCTTTGTGGTCTACATCAAAGTATCCAAAAAGAAGGGCTCCAGCAACGTTACCGAAGATACTAAATCCATACCCAAGGTACCACTTAGAATCGACACCAACACGAGGTCCAAGTCCCCAGAAATCACAGTCATCTTTGATATGTACTGTGTTATAAGAAAGACCTAGGTTGTTTCCATTGTTACCGTTTGCAGTTGGAGCTCCACCAGTATAACGGGTGATCTGCTCTTGATCAATCCAAGCAGTCTTTAGACCCCAGTGAGGGCGGAAAGAAAGCTTGCCGCTTACGTAATAGGCTCGACCAAGTTCTAAATCGATGGACGAGTAGTCAAAATCATATTGTGATTTTGCACTGTCACAGAAAAGGAACTGGTCATTAACGGTTCCAACAGCCGCAACGGTTGTTCTAACAATTGTTGATGATCCACGAAGGGGAATAACTGTACTGTTAAGTCCAGCACGAGTCGACGCAGATCCATTGGAATCAAACCAAGTATACTGCGCTCTAATATCCCAACCATCATGGTCAAAATTATATCCAAGACCAAATCGAAGACCCCAGTCCCGATCAAAGTCGATATCTTTAGTTCGACCTTTTACAGGAAAGGATGCGATTGGATCGTTGTCTGTATAAGCAAATTCTGTCCCACCTACTTTTGCGTGCCAGTAAAGCACATTAGCAGTAAAGAACCAGCCATAGCCATCGACTTCCGCGCGAGCTGTAGCTGTTTGTGCACCATATGTTCCCATGGCAGTCTCGGTACGCACTTGCTGCATTTGGTTTTCAAGTTGCGTTACCCGAGAATCCATGTCCATGCCTGCGAAGGCATTAGACGATGCCACAAGGGTAGCAATGGCGATTGAGATCTTTCTCAATAAGCTCACTTTCATTTTATTACCTCATGGGGGTTAATTTTTAGCTTTTTGCCTCAATTTTTTCTATAATGATAACGCCTAAATAAATGAAACAATTTTTTATATTTATTTTAATAATTTATTAAAAACTTGTCTCTTTTTTACGTTTGCCCTCTCCAAGAGAGCTGCAAAGTCGTTACCGGAAGCTGCCATAATAGGTTAATCTTCCTCCAAACCTAGGAATACGAAATTAATTATTTAATTGCACAGCTTTTTTTTAAAAAACTATTTAATAAAAACATAAGAAACAGATTTTAAGGGAAATATACTGCTCGTGGTTCAAAACTTGAGAATTTCCCAAAATTAGCGCTTGAGATTTAATCCTATCGAAGCAGTCTCCTATCCAAGAGATAGGAGCGATGCAGATAGGGTTAAAGGTCGAGATGATGATGCAGGGGAAAACAAGTTTTGAATCATGAGGGGTATAAAAAAGGCTTCCAAAAAGGAAGCCTTTTTAGTTTGGATGGAAAATATAGACTAGAAATCCCATTTAATATCGAAAGTGACCCCATAAAAGGCGACATCTTCCGAGTATCTTTCGTACTTAAGCTCGTTAAAGTTATCGATCTTAAGCATTTGGTTTTGTCTCCACCAATATTCAACCTCAACACCTACACCCACACCAAGATGGTGTTGATCATGGTGAAGATAGGTATCATAACGCATTCCAACTTGGAGGTTTACCACAGGTGAAAAAGCATGACGGTTTGCGTGAAGACGGATTCTCGCATCTTCTACAGCACTATATCTTTCTTTATGATCAACATCAAAGTAACCAAAAAGAAGGGCACCCGACACATTTCCAAAAATACTCAAGTCATTTCCCATGTACCAACGAGAATTCATTCCTGTCCTTGGTCCTAGCCCCCAGAAATTACAACTCTCTTTAACATGAACGGTGTTTCCTTGAAGTCCAAGAAGATGAATTCCTTGATTGATCGTCGAATCTCCGCCAGTATAACGTGTCTTTTGTTCTTGATCGATCCAAGCTGATTTTAAACCCCAAAATGGGCGTAAAGAAACAGTTGAGCTAACATAATAGTCACGTCCAAGCTCCACATCTACAGCCTGATAGTCGAGATCGTACATCGACTTTGCACCCGTACAGAAGATAAAATCACCTGCGGATTGGTTAGCTGTAGGAGCTTTTGTAATATCACTTGATCCTCTTAAAGGAATGATCGAGCTATTGAGCCCTGCACGAACTGTGTCCGATCCATCGGTATCCCACCAGGTGTATTGAGCCCTAAAGTCCCAACCATCATAGTCAAAGTTATACCCAAGACCAGCGCGAAGTCCCCAATCCCAGTCAAACTCCATACTTTTCTTTCTTCCTTTAATTGGAAGAGATGCCAGCCTGTCTTGGTCAGTATAGGCATATTCAGTACCTCCTACCCTTGCCTTCCAAAATAGAAGGTCAAAGGTGACAAACCAACCACGACCATCAACGTCTGGGCGCGCTGTCGCAGTATTCGCACCATAGGTTCCTATAGGTGTCTCCGTTCCCACCTGCCTCATCTGCTGCTCAAGTTCGTTCAATCGAACTTCTCTATCAGCTGCTGCATATCCTAGGGAAGAGATCATAAGAAAGGAAAGGATGGCCACTCCAATATTCCTTAAACATCTCATCTTCATCTTTTTACCTCTTGAGGGGGTTAAATATAATACTTCTTAGTTCCCTGATATAAAGTATGATGAAGAATTAATAAAAGAACTTTTTTAAAAAAAGAATAAAGAGAAATTATTACACATTAATTATCAATGCAATATGCAGGGACCCTGGTTTATACCGATCATGATTCAAAACTTGGGAATTTCCCAAAGTCAGCGCTTGAGATTTAATCTTATCGAAGCAGCCTCCTATCTAGGAGATAGGAGCGATGCAGATAGGGTTAAAGATCGAGATGCTGATGAAGGGGAAAACCAATTTTTGAAACATGACCGATATTAGGAATAGGTTCCTACTCTTGTTCAATAATATCGAGGAAGGCTTGCAATTGTTTAGAACGTGTAGGGTGGCGCATTTTCCGAAGAGCTTTTGCTTCTATCTGGCGCACCCTTTCCCTTGTCACCTTAAACCTGACCCCCACCTCTTCTAATGTTTTAGGCTTTCCATCCAAAAGACCAAAACGCTCGATCAAAACGGTCCGCTCCCGATCGGTTAAGGTTGAGAGAACCTCATTCATCTTATCCTTTAATATAGAATAACCCGTCGCCTCATCGGGAGACTCAATAGTCGTATCCTCAATGAAATCTCCAAATTGGCTCTCTCCACTATCTCCGACTTCCGCCTGAAGAGAGATAGGGTGTTGGGCAATCTTATAGATCTCTCGAATCCTCTCGGGCGTTAGCCCTAGCTCTGTCGCAAGTTCTTCTGGGGTAGGCTCTCTTCCCGTTTCCATCATGAGCTTCTTAGCACCACGGAGGACCTTATTAATCGTCTCAATCATGTGAACAGGGATACGAATCGTCCGAGCTTGGTCAGCAATAGCACGAGTCACGGCCTGACGAATCCACCACGTCGCATAGGTTGAGAACTTATACCCCCGACGGTATTCAAACTTTTCAACCGCCTTCATGAGTCCCATATTCCCCTCTTGGATTAAATCAAGGAAGGAAAGGCCTCGGTTTGTATACTTCTTCGCAATCGAAATAACAAGACGCAAGTTCGATTCGACCATTTCACGCTTTGCTTCTTGGCTTTTATCCATCCATCTCTGAAGCATTCGAACGTCTTTTTTGAACTTATCAAGGGTTCGCCCTGCAGCAAGTTCTCTTTTAGCAAGCTTTCGTTCAGCAGCCATCAATTTTGCTTTTGCAAAACGGTTCTTCTCGGCCCGAGGAATTAATTCTTGTATTTCTTTTTCTAAGGTCAAGAAACGATCGTAAGAAGAAAGGATCACCTCACCAAAGTCTTCTGTAATGTTATGGCGAAAATGCATCCGCCTTAAATAGGCCTGAGTGCGAACATTGCATTTCTCGATATCCTCTGAAAGTTTCACCTTCTCAATTTTTGTCAGCTTGGGGTCTAACGATTGCAAAAGAAAATTTTCTAGAATCAAATCTTCTTTATGAAGGAGGTCTTTAAGCTTTGGAAGCATCTTGAGGAAAGTGGTTTTATCCTCAATTTCTTTCTCAGCAATAATTTTATCGAAACGATCTTTACCGGTAATAAGGTAGTTAGCAATTGAAATTGATTCACGTGTGGAATAGCGGAACCGCATGATAATTCTTTCGATCTGAATTTGTGCTTTCTCAATCCGCTTGGAAATCTCCACCTCTTCTTCTCGAGAAAGGAGGGGGACAGAACCCATCTCTTTTAAATACATCCGAACAGGATCATCACTACTCCCTTCCATTCTTTTGGGAAGGGACTCCATTTCTCTAGCTTCTTTTTTTCTCTCTTTTTGACGGTCGACTTCAGATTGATTTAAAATCTGAATATCCATCCCACTAAGAAAAATAAGGACTTGATCGATCTGCTCTGCAGAATCAAAGGTCATCGGAAGGATTTCATTGATCTCCTCGTATGTGATGTATCCTTGCTCTTTTGCAATAGCAACAAGTTCTTCGATCTTTTGTTGATGCTGTGGATCGAAACCCTGACTAAAACCGGATTTGCTCATGGTCTCCTAATAGAATCGCGCGATAGTTCTATCTATGTAACAATTTTGTGATTAAAAAGCTAGAATTAACTATCATGATGCAATGAAATAAGGAAAAAGTCAAGAAACGATGATCCTTTCCCATAGAGCTATTCAAAAAGTAATGGTAGAGCACCTACCAGAAGCTGTGACTGAACATCGATTCCCTTCGATCCAAAGGATTGCTGATGTGGTTTACTTCCCTAAAAAAATTATTTTCGAGGTGCAGTGCTCTCCAATCTCTCTAGGTGAAGTCCAGAGAAGGAATCGTGACTATTCTTCCTTAGGGTTCACCGTCATATGGATCTTGCATGACCGCATTTATAATAAAAAAATTATAACCCCCGCAGAACTCTACTTGCGCCAAAACCTCTCCTATTACACCTCGATTACTCCTTTTGGTCATGGATTTTTCTACGACCAGCTCGATTTTTTCAAGGAGATGGAACGGGTTTATCAAAGCGCTCCCTACCTGTTGAAAGATCTCCTCCCTCGCCCCTTGACCAAAACCCCTCTATTATTTCCTCGAAAATTAAAAAGGCGCCCCTTTTACCTTCCCGGAGATGCAACCGATCTTCTTATCAAAGAAAACCTAGGAAAATGGGCATGGAAAATCGAGCGAAAACTTTTTCAAAAATGGACGTTAAAAAAAATCATGAATGAACTCCTGCACTCCCTCCTTTATAGCCAAGCAGCCCCTAAAAACGTTCTCTCGTCACATAAAGATTGAGGATTGCAAAATAGAGCATCACCGCTAGCGAAAGGGCGAAGTAAACGCCCCTTTTAATGGGAAATATTTTTTGAAGAGACGCTTCGTGAATGCGATCAGCATTAAACCAAATCTTCCAATTTTTTTCTTTCCAATGAGAGAGCAAATCTTCCGCTAAATACGGATTCTGATAAACGGGCTTAGAAAAATGAAAAACTCCATTGAGGGTCCGATCCTCCACACAAAACTCATAATTTGCTTCAATAGAAAATCGGTTTGGCTTTTTTTCAACAATCCTCCATTCAGAAACCTGAGCAGGCGCATGAGAATTCAATTGAAAATAGTGGTAGAGATCATAAAAAAATTGACCTCCAAGCCACAAGCTTGCCCCTCCTACCATCAAAAAGATAAAGTAAAAAAACTTTTTCGAAACCACAACTTTTCATCCTTGAATTGACGAATTATTCCCAAATTGCTATATTTTTTTCCATCACTCATTTTTAACGAATTGGAATATTTTATGGCAGATGAAGGATCAAGTAAAAAACCGGCAAAGAAGAAGTGTCCAACTGCTCTCAAACGGATAAAGCAAGACAAGGAACGCAACCTTCGTAATCGCTCTTTTAAGTCTAGTGTGAGAACCGCGGTCCGTTCTTTTGAAAGTGCACTTTCTACAAAAGATAAAGAGAAAATGCAAATTGCTTTAAACGCTGTTTACAGCCTGATGGATCGGGGTGTGAAACAAGGCGTTTACAAAAGGAATAAAGCTGCGCGTACCAAGGCACGTGTTGCCCTTTTACAAAAAAGCGCTTAAATTTTTGCATAGAGATCGAGTATCTCTCGTAACTCGTCTCGAATGGGATACCCTACAGCTTCCTGGACGTCTAGCCAAGCGTAGATGAGCTTTTTTGTTCCCTCGAGTGAATAAGGATCCTTCACTTCAATCACGAAGTTGAGGTGGCGCACTCCAGAGTGGTCATAGTGGCCGAGATACCGGACAACCTCCTTCATTTCCATCCCCGTATTTTCAGTCACCGCCCTTTGGATCGCTTGAGGAATCGTTTCATCTTTTTTCACTAATGCAATGGGAAAGTGATAGAAAGGGTCATTCCCCTCCATGTTCTCCACTAAAAGGATCTTCCCATCCCCTTTTTGAACTAACACATCAATCGTCACCTCGGTGATCCCTTCTTCATGGGCTGATTCAAGAAGATTTTTATACATCAATACCACCTCCTCTTAAGCTTAGAATCGACTACAACTTTATATATAAAGGCATAAAGGAGAAGAAGCAAGAAAAACAAAAGGGGAAATTCCCTCGCCCTATAAATGTTATCTTCGTTATAGAGACAAACATGAAATCAAAAAAACGATTCTGGAAACGATAGGGTTCAACCCTATCACTTTTTTTGATATTGGAGTGTCAAAAAGTGGAGACCTTTCATGGAAGATAAAGGTGTTTTAACAGGTTGCAATCAAGAGCAAGAATGGATGCTCAAGTGGTGGTGGAACCATTATTCCAAACACAATGATTATCCCGTCACTTTTTGTGATTTTGGTATGAGTCTCCCCGCAAAAAAATGGTGCGAAAAAAGGGGGAATGTCCTGACCTACAACCCTCAATTCTTATTAAAAGAAAAGAGTCAAAAGGCGCCATGGGCCAACCATATCGCAATGAATACATGGAATAAAAGACACATTTGGTTTAGTAAAGCCTTTATCCTAGAAAAAAGTCCCTACGAAAAAACAGTTTGGACAGACCTAGACTGTGAAATTCTTCAAAATATCGCCCCCCTTTTTGAAATGACAGCGTGTAAAGATGGGTTTGCGATTGCTCACGACTCTGATGAAAATAATGAAAAAGCGCGCCACATTAACATCTTAAAAGAGGGAGTTCAAGGACTCCAAGTTGGGGTTCTCTCTTTTACCAAAGGATCTCCTGTTATTCCCGCTTGGATCAATTACTGCATGAAGCATCTTGACACTGAAATTTCCGAACAAACAGCTATCAGCCATCTTCTCCATAAAACCCCCTTCGACATCACCACTTTTTCAAGCAAATACAATTGGCTTATCCCTGAAAATTCTACCTCCGATGTTGTGATCAAACATCACACCGGACATTCAAGAAAAAGAAAACTTTTTATAGAGATGAAATTTGATGGATAAAGGTGTGCTTACTGGTTGTGACCACAGACAAGAGTACCTTCTAAAATGGTGGTGGAAAAACTACTGTCAAGATAATGATTTCCCCGTCACCTTTTGTGATTTTGGAATGTCTCCTTCTGCTCGCGCTTGGTGTGAATCAAAAGGAAATGTCATTACACAACATACCATCCCTATTTCAAATATTAATCAAGGAATCGAAAAAGCCCCCTGGAAAGAAACCCTTTTCCCCTTGATGTGGAGTAACCGACATGTTTGGTTTCAAAAAGCTTTTGCACAAGAAAAATCCCCCTTTAATCAAACCATCTGGATCGATCTTGACTGTGAAGTGAAAAAAAATGTTGGATCCCTTTTCGAAATGATTGAAGTGGGAGATGGATTTGCCATTTCATTTACCGCAGAAGAAGAACTCAAGCCTTACTATGAAAGAAAGCTTCTCGAAGAAGGGGTGAAAGGGGTTCAAACCGGCGTTTTCGCCTACACCAAAAACTCTCCTGTTATTCCTGCCTGGATCAATTGGTGTAAAGCGAACTTTCCAATAGACTTTACTGAAGAAACGTGTCTTTCTCACCTCCTCCATAAGCATCCTTTCAAGCCCACCTACTTCTCAAGAAACTATAACTGGACAACTCCTGAAATCAAAAATCCTCGAGCCCTCATTCTCCACCATGCAAGTGCAACCCGAAAAAGGGCACTACTCGCAAGGATTGATTTCAGTGGATAAGGGAATTCTCACAGGATGTGACGAAAGGCAAGAGTGGCTCTTGATCTGGTGGTGGAAAAATCTGACCAAATTTAATGCCTATCCAATCACCTTTTGTGATTTTGGAATGTCTCCTTCCGCTCGCGCTTGGTGTGCATCGAAAGGAAACGTCATCACCCAAAGTAAAGAGATGTTTCCTATCAAAAACATCAATGAACAGGTTGCAAATCCCCCTTGGAAAGATACCATTACCCCTCGGATGTGGGACCACCGTCCCATTTGGTTTTACAAACCTTTAGTCCTTCCGAAAACCCCTTACAAACGAACTCTTTGGATGGATCCCGATTGCGAGGTAAAAGGCTCGATTGAGCCCCTAATGGACCTTCCTCTCGGTAAAGATCGCTTTGCCATCCGCAAAACCAGTGAAGAAGATAATGAAGGGGCTCGAAAAATGGGCTACCTATCCCCTGGCGTCAGCGGAGTTCAAGCAGGGGTAATCCTGTATGAAAAAGATACCCCCGTCATCCCTGCATGGATCGATCGCTTCCTTCATAACCATCCCAATGAATTTTCCGATGAGCATTGTCTAGACCATCTTCTCCACGACCATCCCTTTGAAATCACTCACTTCTCCCCCCTATATAATTCTACAGAGTTTAACCCCCCAAACCCCAATGC
The DNA here is from genome assembly GCA_020440285.1 of Chlamydiia bacterium. Classification (GTDB taxonomy): domain Bacteria; phylum Chlamydiota; class Chlamydiia; order Chlamydiales; family Simkaniaceae; genus Neptunichlamydia. The sequence goes on from JAGROK010000051.1 coordinate 11,294, forward strand.
AATCATCCACCACCACTCAAGTGCCAAACAAAAAAGAATTCTCCTTCAAAAGATCCATATCTAAAAGTCTGAATTCACGAGAATGTGGCAGATTTCATCCTCGAGCTTTACTTTGATCTCCCTCCCATTTTTCACATACCCATTAACAAAAAGGGCGATCGCAAGCTCTTCACCACTCCCTGTCTTTACATAGCCGCAGATGGAAGAAACCCCCGTCATACACCCCGTCTTGGCAATCACCTTCCCGCCAAACGGAGCCATCCTTTTTTTAAGCGTTCCCGATGCTCCCCCAACAGGAAGGGCATCTCTTAAAACATGATTTGATCGCATCTCCTCCAAAAAAGAGATCATCTGCTCAGGAGAAACCAAATTATAGCGAGACTCCCCACTCCCATCCAAAATGCACATTTCCTTCGGCTCAAGCCCTACAGCTTTCTTCAAAAAACCCTCAACAGCTTCCCGCCCTTTGTCCCAAGATCCCCCTAATTTTTTAAAAATGCAGTTCGCATATAAATTATCTGAATCTTGTAAAACTGGTTTAATGAGTTCTCCAAGGGGTTCCGATTCATGCCGCACTAAACAGATGCTCCCCTCAGGGACTTGACCTAATCGGAGCTTCCCTCTAAGCAAAATCCCCTTTCGATCCAAAAGTCCCTTGAACAGTGAGGCTACAAGCTTTTCAGGCTCCTGAATCACGATCCCTTCCACAAAATTATGCTCGAGATTCAGAGCGCTCATTGGGACGCACCAAAAATCAGGCTCTTCATCCCACATCCAACCAGGACCCATTGGACCATCTTCAAAACAGCTCACATCAAGGACCAAATCCCCTTTGATCTCCTTAATCGTAAGCCCCTGAACTAGCTCAAGTAAATCCAACCCTTTTAAGCTAGGATCACCCGAGCCCACTAGATAACAATTTCCCTTTAAGATGCCCCCCTCAATAAAGCCATCTCTCATCACCTTTGTTTCAAACCGGTAGTCAGCCCCCAAACGATCCAAAGCCGCTCCAGCTGTAAACAACTTTAAAGAGCTTGCCGGAACAAATCGAGCTCGAGAATTCCGCTCATAAAGGGTAACCCCCTGATCGAGAGAGACCACTTTCACCCCAACCAAAGCAGTTGGATCCGAGTGGGCAATCACCCCTTCGATCCCTTGAGATATCCATTCTTTCCTTTCCTCGAGGGTTCTTGCAACAAGCCCTACAAACACGGACAATAAAATCACTAACTTTCGCACAGCCGTCTCCCTATTCCAGACATCCTCTCATTCCCCCTCTTTACACACTCTTCAATCACCCCTTCCTCTGCAAGAACAACCACCTCTTCCTTTGCCCTTGTGATCCCCGTATACAAAATCTCCCTCCCAAAAACCTCCGAACCCTTTGGAACTAACAAAACCACCTTCTTAAATTCACTCCCCTGACTCTTATGAACAGAAATGCAATAAGCTGGTTCATACTCTGGAAGTAAAGCCCCAGAAAACTCACGCTCTCCAAACCTAGCAAGATCTTCCTTCCCTATAGCCCGTCCCTTGCCCTTTTTGATCAAAATTCCCATCTCCCCATTCTTTAAATCTAAGCGACGATCACTTCGGGTAATCATGATTGGAATCTCCCCCTCTTCCCACATCAAATCATTGATTGTCTCCACCCCAAAAGGGCCCCTTCTTAAACACGACAGGATCTGATACCCCCCATCTTTCCATCCCTTAATATCTCGCACCAGCGCCCCATGCTCAATCCCTTTTCCACTCCGAACCAGCGCCGCTTTCTCCAAAATCTCCTTCCGATCACTTCGCATGCACTCATCCAGGTGAACATATCCCTGACCTCTTCCCTTCATATATCTGCAAAGCTCCCCAAAAACTGTCCCCGCCTCAACCGGAGGAAGTTGATCATGATCCCCAACCAGTATCAAGCGCGTTCCCTTTTTCACATTTCGTAAAAGCGCTCCCCACATCCCCACATCAATCATCGAACACTCATCGACAATCACCATACCATATTCAAGCTCGCTCCCACCAAACAAAACCTCCTTTCCATCCCGTATCCCTAACATCCCATGGAGTGTCCCCACCTCCACGTCCAACTTCTCTCGAAGAAGAGAGACCGCCTTTCCCGTCGGAGCGCAAACGGAGACATCTCTACCCCACCGCTTGACAACTTCACTGATCACATAGGTTTTCCCCGTCCCAGGCCCTCCCGTTAAACACACCACCCCCTCACTTAAACAGCTTTGAACCCCTTCTCTCTGCTTCTCATTCAAACTTCCCACTTCCCCCATGTCAATCCGCTTGACACTTCCTCCTAACAGCCGCTTAAATTCCCGAACAACCGTCCCCTCGAGCACCCAATTCTTCTGCAAATAAACGTATTCCCTCCACCTTCCAACAAGCCCCTCAAAACGCTCCTCATCCCCCCTAAGCTTAACACCATCATTTCCCTCCCTCTTCACACACAAATGTCCCTCACGCGCAGCCGCCATCAGCTCGCCATCTACCCCCTCAATCATTTCATCAATCAATTCCATAATAACACAGATCTTACCCTCTTACTTCCCATCAAACAATAAAAAAAACTCCCTTCTGCTATATAGCTAACGGGGTTTAAAAATAGGACGATTTATCCAGATCTTTCCACCGTCTTTTGACTCCTTAAAACCTTCCCTTGTCTTCTGGACAATGGTGTCGGTTTTAAAAAGGCAAAATCCAGCAAAAATATCTTGCCTAAATCGTCCCATTTTTAAACCCCGTTAGCTATACTCTTTTCCAGCCACTAACTAAAGGAGGCATATCATGACAACAACAAAAACTGCAAACCCTGTCGTACACTTCGAGATCCCAGTAAACGATCCCGAAAAAGCAAAAGCATTTTATAAAATTTTCAATTGGGAAATCACCGAATATCCTGGAATGGACTACTACGGAGTGCAAACAACACCCGTTGGAGAAAACCGGATGCCCCTAAACCCTGGAGCTATCAACGGTGGTCTAATGACAAAAACAGACCATGTTAAAGGGCCTGTTATCGCCATCGAAGTCTCCTCCGTCGATGATTTCATCGAAAAAGTCACCCAAAACGGTGGAGCGCTCATTATGCCCAAAATGGAGATCCCTAATATGGGCTACTACGCCTATATCGCCGATCCCGAGGGGAATATCCTCGGCCTCTGGGAACCTATGCAATAAAACACCCGCCCCTGCTCCCAGCAGGGGCTACTCCCCTATCACAACCCTCATGTTATAATTAATTATCAATAAACCATTTTTAATGATTAAATTAATTATTATCGTTCATTTCATCAAAAGTTAATGTTATTATTCATGTTCAAAAAAACAGGAATAAAACATGGCGGATGTTGCAATAAACTTACAAGAACCTTGTTATACAAACGAGACTTTTCCTTACGAAGAAAGATCCACCGATCTCCACTTTCCTACAGACAACCTTCACCCCCTAAGAGAAGTTTTAAATCGATCGCTAAGAGATGAAAAACTCGCCCAGCTTATCCATACCGTTTTAGAAAACCAAGGACTTGATCGCTATGAAAAAACGCTCGGAAGTGGCGCATTTGGAATCGTGATTCAGCTAGATGGAACAGGACTATTCGATGGTAAAAAGCTCGCCCTTAAAATCATTCCAAAAGGGTATCAACCTTCTAGCACTTATTATGAAGACACCTCCTCCGATTTCTATAATGCCCCATTAAGCTATACTCCCTCTGCGCAACAAGAAACAAGCTCTATAACCCCTAGCTCATCACCACTAACCGAACAAACAATAACACCCCTCCCTTCTAATAGCCTTCTCACTGGAGCTTGGACCATCAGCAGAATTGCAAAAGATCGAATCATCGGTGATGGCGTTGCCTTGAACTTCCCTCGCGGCGGGTCCCTTTTACCCGCCTATGGCCTCCTCCTATTTGACGGAGAAACAGTCATATATACTGAAACAATAAATTATTCATCCCACCAAGGGATGGCAGTGATCGGTGTGATTTCACCCCTAGCCTCCGGAGGATCGCTAGCAGGACGAATGATAAGTACCCTTTCAATGACATCTGAAGAGGTCAAAACATTTGGAATAACCCTCGCCCAGGCGATTCACGAACTTCACGGACAAGGATACGCTCATAGAGACATTCATAGCGGCAATATCTTGCTTCATGAAGACTCCAACGGAAAGTATACCCCCCTCCTTGCAGACTTCGGCCTCTGCACAAAGCTCAATAAAAGGTTCCTAATATGGGATTGGAGCCAATATTCCTACATTATGGAAGATCTATTAGCTAAAACGACCACCGAACCCGACCCTGAATTTAAAGAGATTCTCGCCTCTATCTCCCAAAAAATTGACAAAGGATCCTTTGATCTCCTCGATGAAAAAGTGCTTCTAGCCCAGCTCTGCTTCGCTTAATAGAAACCCCCTTTCCTCACCTAAATCTTTAGCCGCTGATCCTATTTGCATAAAAAGAATGCTTGAAATAAAGATCAACTTTGTTAAGATTTCGTCAAGTTTTTAGTGACTTGGAATAAAAATTCAGGAAACAACTAAAAACCCCTCTTCATCGCAACATTAAGGATGTATATGGAAGTTGCTCCTATTAGCCCTCGAACACAATACCGAATGGATAGTTGGAATCGTATCAGTGATTTCATTGAACTCAGCGCTAAGATCTGTGAGATGTTAAAAGATAGTAATGAGAAATATACTGCTACCGGAGATTTTAAAGATAGTCGCGGCGCTAAGTACAAAGTTGAAGACATTTTTATTTCTCTCTCAATAGATGAGATCAATAAAAAAATTATTGATGAAAAAGTGAAATTTTGTTTTTCAATTTTCTTAGAAGAGCATGAAAAAAAGCCTCAAAACAAGTCATTTGCTGAGGGTCGTTCATGCTTAGAGATCTTAATGAATGAAGAGCTGCGCAAAACAGACAGAGTGTACGACGTTGTAATAGCACGGAATGAAGCTAGCTTGGAATTTAACCTAAGACAAAAAGCGGAGATTCCCACACAATGTCCTCGGAATTTTTACCCTCTCTTTAAAGATTCATTTGATAGATTACATGAGGTTCAACAAGGACAGTATGCAATAACAAGTGCTAATTCAGCAAAGCCTGTATTAGGTTCTTGGCATTTTGAATCTTGTATCGGATTTGCAGCTCTTAGTCCTGCTCTAAAGATCGGAATTTTGGCCCATATAGATGAACATGCATTAGATCGAGGATACATGTTTGAATATAAGATTTTTGGCAATCTATTTCTTGATATAGAGAAATCCTTCCAAAATAATGAAACAGATGAAGAGGTTGAAATTGAATACGTCCTTATTGGTGGATGTAAAGAGCCCGTTGGGTATTACGCTCTAATAGACGCTCGAGAGTATGTCAGAACATGCATTGAGCGATTTGAGTCAAAAAATATCAAATTTAAACTGATAGAAGAAAAAGGAGAAAAAATTTCCACTTTTGATTTTAATAAAGACTATTCTTGGGCAGAGAGCCTTCGTTTAGAAAGAAGTGTAGCTCTTGATACTAGAAAAGCTTCTCTCAGAGAAGCGTTAGTGAGTTATGAAGCTGAACTAAACCCTCACTCATCTCTTCATAAAAGAAACCTCACAAGAGAAGAGTCTGATGCGTTTGAAACTAATAGAAAAAGCACAAAAGACCTTCTTCTTTCTCCGGTCCCTCCGAACGAGAAAAACTAATATCTATACGGAGTCTCTCAATACCCCTTAAAAAAAGGATGGTCCAAAACCTCCCTTTCAGCGTAGGGCGCTTTTCCATTCAACAATCCTCTCCCCTCAGAGTAAAGCAAATCAAAAAACCATGGATCAGCCATGAGCTTATCCCCTCCCAGCTCCCCTAAAATATACCCAAACTTTCTCCAGTCTGTCCCAATCCGCTTATCATTAAGTTTTCCAGCAAGACCAAAATCAATCATCTCAATAGAAACCCCACCACTTCTACTTTCCACAAGAATATTTTCGGCATGGATATCTTTATGTGCATACCCTTCCTTATGAATCGAAAGGATCGCCTCAGCGATCTGCCTGCCAATCGTTTTGACCTGGCCAGGAGTCATCGAGACGCTCTTTGCCAAACCATATAAGGTCGTTCCACAAACAGCTTTCGAAAGAGTCGCGATCACAATATGACCATCTTGCTTTTGAGGATCATACGTCTCAAAAAGATGGACCTTTTCCCCATCAAATGTAAAAACCCCCTTTGTCTGACCCAAGTGATGAGCATTTGAAAAGCTCAGCGCAATCAAATCTCCTCGTGGATCAGAAGCAGAAAATCGATGAGACTCAGAAAATTCAAAAAACTTTAAAGCAAGAGGGATATTTTCAAACCTCTCAACTCCCTCAAGCTGAACAACCACCCCAACAGCCCCGGCTCCTAATCGTTTTTGAAACCCTGTCAGACCAAGCTCTTGAAGTTTTGAGAAAAAAAGCTCAGCGACATTATTGACCTTCAGCTTACCTGCAATCAACCCCTCGAGCTCCTCCTCGCGATCAGAAAGCTCCAATCCCAAAATGGAAAACTCAAATCCAACACTCTCTCCTACACAACAAGTCATCCCCTAATCTCCTAAAAATTTAACAATATCGCCCCACTAAACCCCTGAAGAGCCAATGGGTTATTCCAATCAATGGCACCATTCAAATCCTTGTACCACCGAAATTGAGTTTCATATCCTCCCTCAATGCGAAGAGTTTTCATACTTCTTCCCACTGGAAAAGAAACAGACGATCCGAGCGCAACCTTAGCCCGAGGAAGCATCCCCTTTTCTCGGAAGTGCAGATCCATATCAAAATGTCGTTGATACCCCGTCTCCAGACAAGAAACAGAAGAGGATAAAAAAGTTGAGACAGACTTGAAAAGCAAATATTCCCCCCTAAAACCCCCTAAAACCCCATGTGCAATAAATGCATTTGAAACAGCTACAGCCTCGTTAACCGTCACCCTTGAGCTTTCAATATACCGCTCAAAACCAACAAAAGGGACCAACACTCCTCTTTTCCCAAACCTAAAATTCTTTTCCAAAAGAACATCGAGATCGCTCAAGAGATTGTCAGTTTTAATTTCCCTTTCAACATTGAAAATTGGAACCACATATCTCACACTCTTTTCAGACGACCACCTCGTATAAACAACCCTTAACAAAGAGTCGTAAGGAAAAGCAGCCTCAGCAGTCACCCGAAACCCAGGACTCAAACCACTCAAGTCTGGGCGATACCCAACCGTCTGGGTGAAATAAACAAAGCCCCCAGAAAAGCGGGCAAGCTCCTCCCCCTTCTCAACATCACCCTCATGACGATCAAAACCGTAGCCAACAGCAGCAGCAGCAGCACACAAAATAAAAATAAAAGCAAATACTCTCAAAACAAAACCGATAATTATTTCAGTTCTGAGAATACTAACATTTACTCTATTTACTTAAAAATACAGATTTTAATTTATTCCACTTTCTTCCCGAACCTTAATCATCGCTGCCATCACCAATCCTGCAAGGAAAAAGCCAACCACCTGATCAAGGATCCCCATAAAGACAAACGAAGCAGAGAAAAAATGCCAATTCCACAGAGGAACCTGATTTAAAAGGGCCCCAGCAAAAGCAAACAAGAGAACAAACAAAACCCTTGCCCCATACCTTCTAAGAGAAGGCGCACACTTTTTAAGGAGCGCTCCAATCAAAGCCGTCCCAATAAGAATATTTAAAAAGTGAAAGGCAATCTCCTTCCCCATGTTAGGATTGATTCCCTCGAGGCGAACCGCTGATAAAATCAAAGGGCCATCTTCCACATCCCCATGATTCTCACAACTCGGGATCATATAGACACCCGACTCCCTAGCATTTTGCTCGATAACCCGAACCACAGCATTAGGGTGAGTAAAAGACTTAAAAGTCCACTGATGAAAGGGAAAAACCGTCCACGATAAAGAGCTCCAGATAAACACAATCAAACTTCCCAACACAATCGCCACATAAGTGGGAAGACATTTTACTTTTGTCATTTCATTCCTCCTACAAAAGATTACCCAAAGGGCAGGGCTGACTCATTAAAATTTTGCCCTCTCAACTTTCCTAGGGAAAATTTCTGTGTTGTTCTGCTTCAAGAGCCCTCTTTGGGGCTCTTTGCATCGAACGCCTTGAACTTTTCTCCTATGAGAAGTTGCTTTGGCAAAATTTTAATGCGTTAGCCCTGCCCCAAAGGATTATTTTAAAATTCTCCTTTAAGAACAAGCTCTTTTTTAAAACAGCTCCTCCATAGCGCTTTCACTTTAAAATTTTAAATCGATAACAAAAAAACCTTTAAAAAAAACCAATTAAGTTTAATTAAAACATAAGAATCTATATAATATATTATATTAAAAAATATTTTTTAAATTGGTTGGTTTAAATGAGCGTTATAGAAGAATCTCTATCTGGAGAAGAAAACTGCTTCAAAGAAACACTCGCGCAAGACTTTTGGAAAATACTTGCGTGTAAATCAGTACACTCAAGAAACTCCAACATTCATCTTAGCTCTCTACTTACTTCTCTTGGGTACTCAAATACCATTCGAAACGTGACCTTCAGTCCAATGCTTTTAAATAAGGTTGATATTTCTGGTTGTGAATTTATCAATTGCGAAATGAAAAATATAAACTTTTCTTGCTCTTCCTTTCAAAACGTAACCTTTTCGCAGTGTAATCTAGAAGGAACGATTTTCTATTCAACCCTGTTAGAAAAAACTTATTTTTATAACTGCAACCTTACCTATACCTGTTGGAACCAAGCAACGCTAAAAGACGTTCATATTAACGGGTATGATTCACCCTTTCAGAAGATTTGGAACGATGGACACGTCCTTGAGGGAGCCACCTTTTTACAAGCAAAGATCGTAGACTCCTCCATTGAAAACAGCTCATTAACCAATGTCATTTTTGCTGGAACATTTTCAGACTTTTCGATCGCTCATTGCAGCCCACACATAATTAAGCGTCCAGTGATTGGCATTGGCTTAAACCCCGAACATCCTGCAACATATGCACAAAGAGAAATTTATGTTATTCGAAATCTAGGTGGTATCCCCGTCTATTATCAACATTATCCGGAAGAAATTCAACCTGAAGACCTAGAAAATGCGATTTATGAAACCCTTAGAGATTATCCAGAAAATGGCGAGATTAGTAGAGCACAGTTTCTTTTAGACAACCCAAAAAAAGCTCACGTGATTGAAAGGGTTAAAGCCTTAGCAGCAGACTATTTCTCTCTTTTTGATGGAGTCATCATCCCCGGAGGTAGTGATATCCCAGAAGTTTTTTACAAAAAATTTATCGAAAAAAATCATCCAACCTCCTCCTCAGAAAATGATCGACAAGAGCTCGTCCGTAGCGTTTTTGAATTTGCCCTTCTTGAACTGTGCGAACAGGAGAACAAACCAGTACTCGGGATCTGTAGAGGATGTCAAATCATCAACATATTTTTTGGAGGAACCTTGCGCAATATCACTGAAAAAACAGGGCCCCTTAAAATTCAAAAAGCCACTGAACTCCATGAACCTAGCTCACAATTTTTTGAGAAACTACACGCAAAGGAAGAGATCTATGGGTTGAGCAGCCACCACCAAGCAATCGATGAATTAGGAAAATCTGTGACTCCACTACTTTGGTTAGAAGATATTATCAAACTTTCAGTCGCCCTAGGAGGATCTTTTATTCTTTCACAAGTGCATCCAGAAATCCTTACCAGTGAAAAACGGATAAGATACATCCTTTCTCAACACATAGAGTTTTTTAAAAACTTAAAAACACTCCTAGAAAACCTAGAAAAAACATTAAACTCCTCCTCAGAAAAAAAAGAGCTCACCGAAGCCCTTCATAAATTTCTAGCTTTATCATGCCTCACCGATAGCGACTCCATTATAACGTTCTTAGGCTTTGATAAATCTATTATAAGTCCAGAAGACCATACTAAGTTCAAAGAGCTAACTTACTATTCCTATCAGGAAGAAGATGAGTCTATCCATCCATTTCTTTTTAAAAACCAAGATTGGCTCTGCGATTTCTTAGATAGGAAAATTAAAAACTACGAACGTGCCGAAGAGCAATTCACCTCTATGATTGATTTTTCAAAAGACGTTTTTGATTTCTTTTTCATGAATATTAGATTCTCCCTTCTTAATTCGAAAAGCCGCGCTGCTTGAACAAACAGCGCGACACAATCTAATTTCGTGACAATTTTTTCAAAAACCCATAGAATCCGCCGAGACATTTTGAGAGGGCGAAGTGCGATTTTGGAACCAACCACTATTTACTCTCCATGAAACAGACGTTTCACCACTAAGACTACTGGTGTGCATCCTTATTTTTGCACTATCCGTTGTCCTAGCCAAACTCGTAAAAGCCTACCTGAAGAAAAACATCCATTCTCCCGCAGTTTACGGGCTCTGCCGCTTCTCCTATTACCTCATTCTACTCCTTGGAATCTACATCTCCCTCATTATCATCGGAATAGACCTTACCGGAATCGCCGTTATAGCCGGAGCCCTAAGCATTGGAATCGGCTTTGGGCTCCAGTCGATTTCCAACAACTTTATCGCAGGCATCATCATTCTCTTTGAGAAAAGGGTGTGTATCAACGATACCATTCAGCTAGACTCTGGGGACACCGGCGTGATCTCAGAAATCGGGATACGCTCCACCATAATCCTCGCTGACGAGCAAAGAGAGATCATCGTCCCCAACATGGAAATCATCTCGAAAAAGATCACCAAAAGAAAAGCGCCATAACAACTGCACGCTACATTAACCGATCGCGATCGATGCAGGTTCCCCTATGCTTGACTAGTTACCTTGATAGAAAAACAAAGCAAGGTTATTTTCTCGCATGAACCAATAACGCCACATAAGGGAGGTGGATCTTTCCATCTCCTCTATCAATCCGATATGGTTTAATATTTTCAATAAACCGATCAAGAAATTCTTCTTTAAACTCATTAGGCAACGGGATATAGCTTGTTAACCAGATTCGTACGAAATCTTTCAAGACACCATAGCTATCATAAGAAATCGTGTCTCTATACTCTTCAAACCGTTCAAGCGTTAGCCCTAAATCTATAAGGGCTTCTTTAAGCTCTTTACTTGTAAACATCGTTGATCCAGCAGCCTTATCAACATATTCAGGATAACTTTTAGCGGCTTCATGAAGCGGAATTAAAAATGGAGAGTCTTTGGGATACGTCAACATTAAAATTTCCCCCTTAGTCTTTAACAAGTTGTTAAAAAGCCGTAAAGTCTTTTTCCAGGGGCGAATCCAGTGAAAGCAATTAAATGAAACGATATTATCAAAATCACCTTCTAGACAAAGGTTTTCAGCTTTTTCGTATATAAACTCAAGATTAGGAAACCCTTTTTGAGAGTAATGTGTTTTTGCATACTCAACCATATTCAAAGAAGCATCTACACCAATAATTTTTCCTTTTGGTACTTTCTGAGCAATATTTGAGGTAATACGACCATCGCCACTCCCAACATCTAAAACTCTTGCACTCTGATTAAATGAATAGGTCTCCAGCATTTTGTCTGCTAACGTCAACTGGATCTCTGAATCGCTAACATAAGCTTTAGCATCCAGCTCTAACTCACATGTTTTTTGCATAAAATCTCCTCCCAAACAAATGAACAAAAAATATTTTATAATACTGATAAACAAAAGTCAATAGAGAATTTATTGAATTATTTCTTTTGGCTTTAGAATAAGATATTTTTTAAAGGGAACCCAAGAAACAACCACTGTAACAAAAGACAGCGTAATAATATAAATTAATTTTAAATTTGCAAAATTGTAGATCATCACACTAATTGATGAAATCAAAAATGCAATTGTATCAACCGACTCCATTACACCGTAAATTCTCCCTTGCTCATGCTGTCGAGCTCCTTTTGCTAGCATAGCGAATAAAGTTGGAGGAAGAATTGCCATCCCAACACTGTGAAAAAAATAGCATCCAGCTAATACCAAAAATGGAAATGATTGAGTTGTTAGTTTAAAAAATTGAGTAAGAAAGTGAAAATAGAAAGGTATTAACGATAAACTACCGAGAAACATCCCCATTTTCCCCATTTTACTATCAGAAACATCGTTAAATTTTTTTAATAAATAAATTCCAAACAGATATCCAACCATCATAGTAATGGATATAATTCTGAAATCAATTTTATTAAAATCCACATACAACAATAAGACACAATAAACTGATATTTCCCAAAGAAGAAAGGCAAAAATTGCATGTTGAAAAAAAGGTTTCTTTAAATCATGAACTACTAAGGATAGTTCATGGCTAACTAGCTTAATTAAAGAAGTGTGTTGTGAATTTCTGGAAGAATGAAAATCTCTATCCCGAATATCTTTAAAGCAAGTTATACACAGAAATAGGACTATTATGTAAAAAATAACAATAATACCATTTGCTAATGCATCAGAAAGATATAAAACCGAAAATATCATCATTAAATAAGCTAATGTATATGCTAGTGTAGATAGACCGAATGAAAAGCGGTAGTTCTTGTCTTGTGTGTCAGCAATTGCTGCCAAGGATAAAGGAATGGTATTTCCAACTGAACCCTTCAAAAAACTTAAAAAAATTATGACAGGAATGGAATATAGAATCTTCAGATTAAATAGCAATAAAAGTATTAAGGATAATAATGAACAAACAATCGAAACAATAAGACTTCGCTTTCTGCAATATAGGTCGGAGAGGGCTGCCTGGATGGGGGCTGCAACCACCTGCAGTAAAAGAATTCCTACAAACAGTAGGAATTCTAGTGAGGGGGCTAGTGAATTGTAGGCCCGGAGAATATAGTTCTCGCAAGCGATATCTCCGTAAATAAATAGTAGGATGTGGAAAAGGTAAAGGCGTGGGCGGTTAATTTTTTGAGTGGTCATGTACTCTATTCTTCTCTATACTATATTGTAACCTTACATCTTATTGGTAATTATTCCAATGTTCTGGAGCTTATTTTTGGCAAAATTAAGAAAGGGTAGCCTTAAGGTATTATGAAAGATAGTCATGTGGATGCGTGGGAAAGGATTTTTGATTTGTGTTATCAAAGAGCTTCGGGTGCATCTGACAAGTTACAAAATTTCACGGGATGGAAGAGCAGTTACAGCATGGGATCTATCCCTGCGGATGAAATGCGAGAGTGGGTTAGGGAGACTGTTGACCGCATTTTGGAAGGTAAGCCCCGAAATATTTACGAGATTGGCGCTGGGGTGGGGCTGATCATGTTTCCATTGCTCGACAGGTGTAAGTCATATTGCGCAACAGACCTTTCAAGAGAGGCGGTTGAGTATCTGAAAAAGCATACTCCAGGTGGTAGGGAAGGGGTAAGTTACTATCAGCGACCTGCAGATGATTTGGGTGATGTTGAAGTGGGAAAGTATGAGACGTTTGTCCTTAATTCTGTCGTTCAATATTTTCCAAGCATCGAGTATTTGGAAAGGGTGATTGAGGGCATTATGAACTGCATTGGAGGTGAAGGTGTGATCTTTTTGGGAGACATTCGAGACCATCGCCTCTTAAAGCATTTTCACTCTTCTGTAGCAATCTATCAAGCTGAAGATGGGACAGACCCTACTACGCTAAGAAAAAATATTGAAAAGCGCATTGCTAACGATAGCGAGCTTACATTAGATCCCGATTTTTTTATTGGCCTGAAGAGTAAGCATCCTCAGATTAGTCACATCGAAATGAGATTAAAAAGGGGGATGGTTCAAAATGAGCTCACAAAATTTCGCTATGACGTTTTGATCTATCTTGGGAAAAGCTCCCCTCCGCAGTGGTCAAAGATTGAATGGGACCGAGATGAGAAAAGACTCCTTGGCGAGGCTGAGAAGCACGGGGGGCGTTTTCAGATTGTCAATATTCCCAATTTTTCAGTGTTGGGCATTGATGAATCGATTAAATTAATAGATTCTGGGGAAGACCTTGATATTCAGAAGTTAAAGGCTCTTAATGATTTTGGTCAGGCTAGAGCTGAATGGGAAGCACTTTATTCACTTTTTTCATCAGGATATAGAGTAGAACCCATTTTAGATGCATCAGACCCTGTAAAGTTTTCTTTGTATGTCGAGAAAAGTCAGTGTTTTGACTCGTGAACGGTATAAAATAAGGCTCTTGACTAGCAAAACAAATAGGAATATGTTGTTTTGCTATGAAATTCAGTAGGTTAAGTAAGTATAAAATTAGAAAAATTTTAGAGGTGTTTTGTAACGATTTAAATGCTTCTGTTG
>JAGROK010000010.1 GCA_020440285.1 Chlamydiia bacterium
AATAGCGATGAACAAAATGACCCGGTTAGGAATGCCAAAAGGTCGGTGGGTAGCAGCTTAAACATCCAAGACTCGGTAGAGTCATGCCGCTTGCAATTCATTTACGCAACAAAACCGAGGACTGGGAAAGTCAAGAGCGCTACCAGGGCTTTTACCAGGAGCCCAATAAAGATCTGCGAGATTTTCTAATAAAAGACTCCCACAGCAAGATCCTCGAAAAGAATCAGGATAACCCCTTTGAAAGTAAGGCACTTTTAACTCTTCACGATCCTTCCGTCGATCCTCACCTCAAAGAGTGGAATTTAAATGAGCTCTATTGGTCTTCTTCAGAAAAGGCTCTCCATCCCTTTCACCTTCTTTCTTATTACTTGCACCATATCGATAAACTCAATTCCATATCTAACCAAACCCTTCTACACCTCCAGTTTTTCAAGTCACTCGTTTCATTCGATCAAATATTGATCCCTCTCGACATTACAAATCCCAAACTTCAGGATCTTCTCTGCGATTTTGTGGAAAAGGGAATGGAGCACTTCTATACACTCAGACCTGAGAAAAAACCTCTTCTTGATTGCTGTTTATTCATGATTCGTTTTGCGCAAGAGGCTCGAGAGCATTGCGCGCAGCCAACCAAGCGATTTTCTGAGCTTTCTCTAAGATTGAAACAAACCCTTGATCTTTGGAGAGATAAAGAGGAATTCTCAAATTCTGAAAGAGCACTTGTTCACTTGCATCGGATTCACTACTACCACATGCAACATAAAAAGACATACGATATTGAAGAGCTATCTGAAATTTTTGCTAGTTGGGCCTTTTTTAACGGCCATCCCATCGAAAGAGAAAAGCGTGTCCTTCCCATTGAAGAATCAGCATATGCATTTATTCTAGAGCAAATCCAATATCTCAGAAATACAAAAGAGGCTAACTTTAGTATGATTGGACAGTCCATTTTTAACACACTTGGAATACAGTCCATCAAGGATCAAGTAAAATGGAATCTGTTCAACACGGGCTACTTTATTGAAGGTGCTGATGGATATGTGCTCGATCTATTTAAAGGAGAAGTCTTTCAAAATGGAAATAACCTCTCCTTTTCAATCCCCTCCGATCTTTTTACAACTAAAGGATACCTCCGCCTTTTTGGAAAAGAGCAGTTTAACTTCTACAAAAGGGATGAATCGATTGAATTTGATTATTTTGATCACCCTAAGTACGGAACATTTCGGATCCATCATTTAAAAGGGGCTCAATTTGTCATCCACTATTTCTTCGAAGGAAAATGGTTTCAATATGTCGAGAGGGAATCGATCGACGAGTATTCTAAAGGAGCTTTTCCAAAAGCTTTAATTCTTAACCACCACCATTTTATCCCGATCGATTCCACCTCTTTAACTCTTGTAGTCTTCGATCTTTCCTTTAAAGAAGTGGCTTCAATGGACCCGAAAGGAGTGATCCAAAGAAGGCAAGATCAAGCTATCTTGACACGGGTCAATAAAAATGCGTCTATTCCCTCTCTCTTTGATAGAGAAGACTTTCAGCTTGTCATCTTTAATCAGCAAAACAAGCCCTTGCAATGGGAGATTCCTCGCTTCCATTCGATTCATAACCACCCACTGCAGTTCGTGTACGATACACAAAGAAAAGGTTGGGGATGGAAAGAAAACCCCTATTTTATTATGTCTGATGAGCGAGATGAGTCTCTGATGAGGGGCATTCCAAACTATTTTCATCTTAAACATTGGGAAACCGGAGAAGAAAAAGTCCTAGTCCCCTTTCACCCCATGCACCCCGAAACAACACAAACCTTTTTATCCGAAGGAAAGTTAAAAACCAAAAAAGAGGAGGATGAAAAGGATCTTGATGCTTTAGATCAACCCAAACACTATTTCTACTTCACTTACAAAGTGGAAGAGCAAGATAGAACTCTCACTCCCGAAAGCATAGAAGGAGCCCTTTTCAAAGCCTATATCGAATTGCACCAAGGAAATTATGACTCTTTTCTACACCATATCGGGTATCTTTCCTTAGTTGACACCCCCTCTGAAATCGCTTTTGAGATCATGGAGATGATCCTAAATTATCCTGAAGAGTACCCAAAGCTTTATCCAACAAGCTACGCAATGGTTCTAAAAACGGCCCTCCTATTTATCGATCATCATGTCCAGAAAGATGAAGTCAAGGCTAAAGTTGTTTTGGAAAAACTTAGCACTCAACTTAACAACTATTACAGAAGGTATTTGCAATACATTTATCAAGTTAATGAAAAACATGTTCTTACCCTTAATACTGAGGAGCCTAAGCTGCTCAAGCTTTTTCCCGATCAATTTACGGAGCGGCGCGCCTTTATTTTTGAAAGGAAAATAGGAGCAATGCACCATCCAGGAAATGCTGTCTTAACATCGCCCCATTTAGGAAAACTTCCTGATATAAAAGACTCTCATAAATTAATGGGAATCGATACCTTCTATAAAGGCCAAGATGCTGATACAGAGAAAGCATTTCAACATCTTGGCCCCTTTCATTTCAATGAAACATTTTTTAGAAATGCTTGGGACACCCTTCGCTCGAAGGATCAACATGCAAGAAGACGGCTCCTCTTCCAACTTGAATTAATCGAAGGGCTCCACGTTGTTACAACAAAACCTGGAAAAGATCACGCTCCCGTTCCAGAGCTCTTAAAATTTGCTGATAGAGTCACCCTCGAGTTCTATCAATATTGTGTAAACATAGAAAAAGATCGTCTTCATTTCCCTCAAGGTTACCAAGGAGAAATTGCTGGTTCACCAAAGAGTCCTTGGAAGGTTGCACAAGATTGGCTTCAGTCTTTATATGGTTCCCCCAAAAATAGTTATCCTCAGGAATGTTCTAAAAGCCTAGACTTTCCCCCTCTTCAATCCTTCCCCCTTCCCCCCACTGTAGAGATGGATCAAGTTAGAGACCTTCTAACATTAACAATCCCCCTTTTTAAAAAGACTTTTTCCAATGTTTTAGGACATTTTAGAAGTTTTCCTCTATTCCCTGAAGGATTCAAAGATTTCCCTGAGGTCTGGAATTTCAAAATCCCTCCCCACTTAAAGCGGTATACAAGAGCGATCAATCAAGAGATTAAACATACCAAAGAATGTCTTGTTGAGGGACGTAAAAAGCTGAAGGATGAAAAGCTCTATATCCTCCCGAAAGAAAATGTAGCGACTTGTCTCGAAGCTGTTTCTGATCATCTTAAAAACGAAAAAAAGGAGATTGAACAATTAGAGAAAAAAATCCTTTTTATTGCACGGCAAGTAGAGGAACGCTCTGCTCTTCAAACCTTTCTGCTTGAGGGCGCTAATCGACAAAATGCTCTCGATATGCCCCTCCTATGCCAACTTTTTTGCAAGCGCTCCAAACAAGCTTTCAAAAAGGGCAATCCAGCTCTTACAGACAAAGATATCCAAGAGCTCTATAACCTCTTAGGAGAGTGGAACTACCACATGGTCCTTCTTCAAATTGTTGAAAAAGCTCAAAAAGACCTTTTAAAAGTTCATGAAATTGATCAAAAGAACGTGTCAAAAAAAGAGGAATTAAAGAGGGAGCACTACTGCCAAGAAATTGCAGTCAACCTTTTAAAAGAACCTAAGGACTATAAGGAAATCACAGCAACAGCCCTCACCTTTGCAAGAAGTAGCAAAAAAACCCCTAGACAAGACCAAATTGAAGATGTCCTTCATTTTAATAATGAAAAAGAGGAAAACTGTCTCCTTCAAAAAATTATGGGAGGAGGAAAAACCTCTGTCGACGCCGCTATTTGGGCATATGAGTGCACCTTACGAGGAAAACTCCCCGCTGTTGTTGTCCATAATTCACAAGCCTCACAAGTCAAACAAAACCTCAAAAAATCTCAAAAAACATCTTTTGGCCAAGAGGTTTTTACAATCGATTATCGAAGAGAAAACCTGACGGTTGAACGTCTAGAGTCTATTCTTGAATCACTCAAAGAGGGACTAAAAACAGGAAAACTCCTTATTATCTGTCCAGAAATGCTTGATATATTAGACTTGCAAGAAGACCACCTGATCTTGCGAATGCTTAAACTTGATGGAAGTGATGTCTCTATAGACCCAGAAAAGGCTTTTCAAGTCACTGAACTTCTCCATGAAATTCTCGATTTTTTTCATGCAAACATAGAAGCCTTAGGAGACGAAGCTGATCTTCTCACTAACAACTACCAAGAAACAAATGTCCCGATTGGGGAGGTTAAAAAAGTCCCTCCTCAGCGGGTAGAGCTTGCTAAAGTGATATTTTCTTATTTGATCAGCGAAAATGAAAAAATTGATGCCATTTCTCTTAGAGAATGTATTGGAATCATCACCAATAAGCAAACCGCCCTTCCTGATGCGACATATCATAAAAAAATCGTCCCTTTAATCGCTAAAAAAATGGCTGAATCTTATTTCCCCTCTTTGAAAGAAAGAAAAAATCTTCATGAAGGCTTTATTCGTTTTGTATCACAGACTCGTAATCCCCTTGTAAATAAAGTCCGCTTTGGAGCTCTGCCAAAAGAGCGATTAGACACAGGGGGTCTGTTAGATCTTGAGTTTCTAGAATTTCTCCATGATCTCTATTTAAATCCAAATGCGATGGTTAAAGAAGAGGCGAATCTTATCAGCTTAACAAACCCCATTCTTTCTGTTATTGTTCCCCTTGCCTTCAAAGGATCTCCTGGACGTCATTTTGGGAGATGGAAAGAGTTAGGGCAACCCATTAAAACCCCTTTTAAAGTCGTCCCCTTTTTAGGAGTCGATAATCCCGCATTAACAGAACTTGGGAACCATTATGAAGCGATCGTTAAACAGTTTTTAACAGCCCTTCAATTCGATATTGGAGAAGACCAGGTTCAGTTTGTGGGAGAAAAGATGTTAGAAGCCGCTGAATCGCAGAAGAAAAGTGAGGATCTAAAAGAAACAGCTGAATATCAAAGCTTTTCAGACATGACAGGAGAGGATATTGAATTGGTCAAACATCTTGCTTCAGCCCAAAAAGGAGCAAACTATGTGAACCAAGATCCCCTTCGAAAACTTGAACTAGAAGGGGAAACCGCTGCTTTTTATGCAACCTACTATGCAGCACGGCTTACACGCCGCCCTCAAGGGCTCCGTTCATACTTTTCAAAATTGCACCTGATGGGAGGAACTCCCTGGAACTATGATGGTTACCACGAGTCTTATTTTAACCATCTCCGTCTAGATAAAGGGGCTGTAGGCTCCATTCTCCAAGTCCTCTTTAACCGGGCCAAAACCACTCATGTTTATGTTCCAGAAGATCTTATCCTTGAATCAGTTTTTGAAGCGATTTATGAGGTCCACCCAGAAAGATTCATTGACGCAATTTTTGAATCGGGAGCTCTTTTTAGCCACTATAAAAATAAAGACTTTGCTATCACATTTATGAAATTTGCAAAGGACAAAAACCTCCCCTTTAAAGGGTGCGTTTTTTTTGATTCAAAAGGTGGAAATAGCACATCCAGTCAATTTTCTGCGATTGTGAACGGATTTGAGACTCCGATTCCCATTCATGGAACTCGCCCCCAAGATATCAAGGAAGCCACAAACCTTGAAAAAGAGGAGCTCTTTTTTTACCTAAGTGAAAGAGAGACAACAGGGACCGACTTAGAACTTCCTGAAGATTGTTTATTTTTGTGGACAAACGATGAAGGAATGCTCCTTAGAACCCTCCTTCAAACCCTTTTAAGAAGTCGAAAATTCTTCTACCGCCAAACTGGGGAAGCTATGATCCCCAAATATATGATTCCAAAGCTTGCAAGAGAGGAGGGAACCCTTGCGGCAATCATTGCAACAGCTATCATGAACCAAGGGGTTAAAAAAACCGAATCTCTTGACCGCTCCTATCACAACTGGATTGATGAAGTTTTCATGGGAAATGTGCGAAAAAAGCGTGAGGAAGTTCTCAGAAAAAAACTTTCCCGTCAACAAACTCTAGAAAACCTCGAACCTCTCTATACCGTTTACCTCCCATTTATTAAGTTAATGACGATCGATGAGCCCTTTCTACATCACTCAGGTATTGAAGAAGAGATCGATTATATCATCGATCTTAAAAACTATGTAGAAAGGTTAAAAGACCGATTTAAAACAAGCCTTCATAAAGCTAAGGTTCAATTTGATAGAAACAGGCAAGCAACTGCGATTATTGAAAATCTTGAAAAAGAATTCCAAGAGCTTCTCATACCTCAACTTGACAACATTCTTAATCGCGCTCAAACCATCCACCGCGAAAAACTTCCAGAAACAACGACTCATATCCCTTATAAAGATCCAAAAGTGAAAGAGGCAGAAGGAAGTGCTCCTCTTGATTCTGAAATTTTCCAAGAACGGTTGATTGAAAGAGAAGTTGAAAGAGAACTAGAATCTGACCTACAGATTAAGCTAAAAGAATATGAAAATTGGAACAAAGGTAGTACAAGAAACGAAGAGCCTTGGAATGATA
>JAGROK010000052.1 GCA_020440285.1 Chlamydiia bacterium
ACGAAGAAGAATTGCTAGAGGTTTGCTCAGATGCGTGGAATGAATTTACTGATGAACGAGAACAAGTCAGCTCACTAACCTCAAGATCATGGGCAAGGTTGTAATTTTATTTATTTCAATTAGTATCAGATACAAGATGAGCGCCAAGTCAAGATAGGTTTTAACCCTTAAGCATCATAATTAAGCCAGTAGCGATAAGAACGGCTCCGAAGATCTTTTGAAGGATTTTTCCATGAAGGTGGTGGGCTAGGTGCGCTCCAAGAGGAGCGACAAGAAATGAAACGATGCTGATAGATAAAAAGGCAGGAATATAAAGAAATCCAATGGAGTGGGGAGCATTTGAAGCATGAATCCCAAGAATAAGAAAAGAAATGGCGCCCCAAAAAGAAATAAGGAAGCTGAGGGCAGAAGAGGTTCCGATTGCTTTCTTGATTGGAAGACCAAAATGGGTGAGGATTGGGACATTAATCATACCCCCTCCAATTCCTAAGACGGTTGAGATGGCTGTGACACAAGTCGAGATTCCGCTCAAAATCCAAAAAGAGGGGAGCGCGCGCTCTTTTTTTACACGCTTTTGTGGAAGGAGAAAGCGAAGGCCTAAAATGATCTCAAAGCTTGCAAAAAGTAGCTTAAGGAAATGGCTAGAAAGAAAACTTGCAACGGTAGCTCCAATGATTGCTCCAAAGACAGCTCCAAGAAACATCGGCTTAACAATAGAGAAAAGAACCCCTTTTTTGATGTAATGGGTATAGCTTGCAGAAAGGGTATTAAACACCATCGCTGCAAGAGAGGTTCCGACTGCTACATGCATCACTCCACTTTTTGGAAACCCTAGGGCAGTTAAAATAAGGACAAGACATGGAACGGTTATCACTCCTCCTCCAATTCCTAAGAGCCCAGAAGAAAAGCCAGCTAAAATTCCCACAGCTGCAAAGGCCAAAATCTCAATCATCATGTATCCCACGTTAATCTAAAAATTTTTTTGTTGCAAAAGGATCTCAAAATCGATTATCAATAGTGATAATTGATTAAAAATTCTTTAGGTAAAGTGAGATGTTAAAGGGAATTGCCTTACTATTCATGTTCGTTTGCTCTTTTCAGTTAGAAGGAAAAAGTGTTGATCCTTCTCATCCTAAGCTTTTGATCGTTGATACCGATGCAGACATTGATGATATGCTCGCGATTCTTTATCTCCTTAAGTCACCAAAAGTTGATATCAAAGCGATTACAACTATGGGAGATGGAATGTCTCGATGGGAGTATGGAGCTCAAAACATTTCTAATTTGCTTGAACTTGCGGGGCGTTCTAATATTCCGGTTGCATATGGGGCAAGAAAATCATTAAGCCCTGCTGGAACCTATCCACCTGACTCAAGAAATGACGTAGACGATGTTGTAGGGATAAAGCTCCCTTACAATCCTGTTAGGCCTGTTCGTGTGAGAGGAGGAGATTTGATCACCGATATTGTGATGAATAGCCCAAATAAGATCACACTTTTTTGTATAGGGCCTGTCACCAATATTGCAATTGCGATTGAAAAAACCCCTGCCATTGCTCAAAACATCGAGCGGATCTATATGGTAGGAGGGGCCATCCTTTCTCCAGGAAATATCGATGGAAGGCCTCAAGGATATAAGAATCGGGTTGCTGAATATAATATCTTCCTCGATGCAAAAGCTGCTCAAGATGTACTAGATTCAGGTATTCCAATCACACTGATCCCCTGGGATGTCATAGAACATGCTCCGCTTACAAAGGAGTTTTACGAGCAGGTGTCGGAAGATCGAAAAACTCCATCTGCCAATTTCCTCTATGAAGTGATCAAGCCACATTTAATAGCGCAAGGAAAAGTCAAGGGACACTTTTGGGACCCTTTAGCTGCAGTTATTTTAACAAACCCAGAAATTGCTACTTATCGCAACCTAAACCTCACGATAAACTTAAGGCAAGGACCTGAGTATGGTCGAGTGATGATATCAAAGCAAGGGCAAGCGGTTCAAGTGGTTACTGGGGTAAATTCAGAAGCGTTCTACACCATTTTTCTAAACACCTTAAATCTAGTTCCTCCTCTTAAGCAAAATCATAACGAAAGTCGTTAGGTTTTGGGCATTCACGGGCAAGGGTATTTCAGGATAAATTTTAAAAATTTAAAAAAACGTTTGAAAAAATTTAATGTAACATATAAAGTTTGTGTAAATATTTCTTAAAGATGGGAACCACGCCGATCATGTTTCAAGAGTTCAAAACGAAGTACCTCCCCTCTTCTCTAGATGTAATAGACCATACCTCAATCCATGAAGAGTGCTGCCCCTGTACTGGGGCAGTCCTCTTTTTGCCCTGAAATGCTAATATACCGCTCATGGTTCAAAACTTTGTTTTTCCCTGTTTACGACTCTTGGTCTTTAACCCTATCTGCATCGCTCCTATCTCTTGGATAGGAGGCTGTTTCGATAGGATCAAACCTCAAGCGCTGACTTTGGGAAATCCCCAGGTTTTGAAACATAGCCGGTATAAATTTTTTTTGCTTCGTATTAATGATTGCATTTGTGAGGGGTGCATGTTAAAATTTCACTTTTGAAACGTTGGGAGACATTCTTATGGATCTAAAAGAAGAGTTGATAGAAGTTGCCGGTTACGAAAAAGTGATAAAGGTCACAGAGGCTGAATCGGGATTAGAAGCGATTATAGCGATTCATAATACGACTTTAGGACCAGGACTAGGGGGAACGCGAATTTATCCCTATAAGTCTTTTGATGAAGCCTTTACAGATGCACTTCGTCTTTCAAAAGGGATGACTTATAAATCGGCGATTGCTCAGGTTGGCCTTGGAGGGGCGAAAAGTGTGATCATTTCTGACCAGGAAGGAAAAACACCTGAGAAGCTAAGAGCTTTTGGGCGGGCCGTTGATCGATTAGAAGGGAAATACATTTGTGCAGAAGATGTGGGATGTAGTCCGAAAGATGTTGATGTATTTCTTGAAGAGACAAAGTATGTATGTGGTGTTCATGATCTTCGTGGGAGTGGAAATCCTTCTGCGTTTACAGCTCACGGAACCTATTTAGGGATTTTGTCTGTTTTGCAAGAGCTTGACGGGAGTCGCTCTCTTGAGGGAAAAACTGTTGCTATTCAGGGGATGGGAAGTGTTGGAAAACGTCTTGCTGAGCGCCTTTTTTGGGCAGGTGCAAAACTCATTATTACCGACATCAATGTCGATTTAATTCGCCACTTTGCTCATGAATTTGATGCTCAAGTGGTTTCACCTGATGAGATTCTCTTCGTTGAGTGTGATGTTCTCGCTCCTTGTGCACTTGGAGGGGTGATCAACCAAGAGACCATTCCAAAGCTAAAGTGTCGAGCTGTTGCAGGAGCTGCGAATAACCAACTTTTAAAGCCTACCGATGCCGATCATCTAAAAGAGAGGGGCATTTTGTATGCTCCTGATTTTGTGGTTAATGCTGGGGGGCTTATTAATGTGATGTGCGAGCTAAGTGTAGAGGGGTATAACGCAACCAGGGCAAGAAATATGATTAAGCAAATCTATCACCAGCTCCTTCAAATCTATGAGATTGCGCAGCAAAATGAGATTTCTACTCATCAAGCAGCTGTAAGTTTAGCCGATCATCGCATTGAAAAGGGGATTGGCAAGCGAACAGAAGCCCTTTGTTTTCCCTTTGCGAAAGAGGGTGTTACTTAAATTTTCTTAGGTAGAAAAGATGGACAAGGTAGCAATTGTTAAGACCTTTTTCAATGAGTTTTACAATCATAGATGCCAAGAATTATCTCTTTTTGATTTTTTTAGTGATGGTGTTGTTTATACGGATATTACGGGATTTTGCGTTGGAAAAAATGAGCTGAGGGATTTTTTTTTCAAATCAGTTTTTGTAGCATTTCCTGATACAAGGATTGATATGAGTGATTTTGAGGTCACTGATACAGAGGAGGTGACTGCCAAATTTTACAATCAGGGAACTTTTTCTAATCCTTTTATCGATAGCAGAAGTGACATGAGCTATCGGACGGAGATAGCTGATAGACTAAGAGATCTGAATCCCAAAAATCAAATAGTTGATGTAAGCTATGATGCTGTTTTGGTTTTTTCCGGAGGAAAAATCTCAAAAGTGCTTTTAAAAAATTTCCAGTTCATGAAAAAGGCAGGGTATCTTGACTTAAATGTCTTATCAAGCTTTAGTGATCAAGGGTTTAGTAAAGAAAATAAATACGCAAAGATCATTGAGCAGCTTTCACATCAAATCTATGGAGATCTGACTCCGAAAGAGATGGAATGCATAGCCCTTAGTATGATTGGTCTTTCAGCTAAACAAATAGGTAAGTATATAGGGAATACTCACCGCACAATTGAGACCTACTTATTCCATGCATTTTCAAAGATTGGAGTTTGCTCAAAAAAAGAAAGTATTGAAAGTGCGATTGAATCTCGCACTCTTCACCTTTGGCAGACGATTGCAAACTATCTTCTGTATGAAAAGTATCGGGTTTGAACCCTATCTTTTCTTTTGCCAGGGGAACGGGGGCCTCGGAGGGGGGACATCAGACTGATCATCGGCAAGATCTCCAACGGCGCCGAGGACCTGCCCCCACACTCCTGCTTGAGGGGCGATGTGCTTTCTTGCGACAAGGAAAGCAATCTTTGCGGTTGCGGCTCCCGTATCAATCTTCACATTGCCAAAAGGACCCTCGACAGGGACTTTAAGGACATAATCATCATTAATCCCTTGGATCCCAAGGGCAGAGCGAAGAGCCTCTGCTGTTAGGCCAAGTGTCATATCGACATAGCGTCGAGGAAAAAGGATATTTCCCCATAGGCACACTTGATAGGCCTTATTATAGAGGATCTCAGTTCGATCTACATAGACAACTCCCTGATTCATATTAAAGATTGCAGGGGTAAACCAAAGATGAACATCGCCACGGTTTTCTGATTTGAAAAGCCCCCCAACTTCCTCAGTACTTCCAGTATTCTTACATAGGATTTGCCCAAGATCGAGCTCTCCATATTTAAAGCTCATGTTTCGAATGTGGAGATTCTTTAAGGGAACGGCAAATCCATCGTCATGAATATAGAGAGAAATAGGCTTTTCCATCGACGCAACGTAGAGCTTAGCACTTTTTTCAAGGATACGATTCAGTTCTGGGGTAACGGTAAACAGCGCTTTTAAAGGCTCATGTAGATAGAGAATTCCATGAGAGACAACCCCTGAAAAGTTTGCTCGACATCCCGAGGCATTGACATCCATCGTCACTTTTCCCTGACTTTTTTCAACTTCTGCATCAAAAGTGGCATTAAATAGATCTCCTAGGAAAGCAGAAGGGGGAAATTGTGAGGTTTGATCAAGCTTTGACAACGCATCGACAAAGACGCTAGGGAGATTTTGCACCTTCGCATGGATTGAAGTTGTGATATTTGCAAAGTCAAAATCGCCAGAACTCAAGAGAAAATCTTTTATCTTCCCTTCTCCACGAAGGTGGCCATTTTTTCCATTTTCGAAAGGGGAAACGTTTCCATTAAACTTAAAAGAAAGGGGCTCATTCCCAGCGCGCGTTTTTATAATTTCAAGCTTAAAGTTATCAAGCTCGGTCACAGCAGCTGTTCTTCCTTGCTTTAACTTGAGGTGATCAATATGAATTGCTGCATCAAATACACTCTGAAAGAGATTAAAATCGGGTTTAGGAAACCCTTCCCCTTGATCTTTTAAAGGGGTAGAGAGTTGAGACACTTGCATCTTAAGCTCTCCTTCTTGCTCAATTTCAAATAGGGGATTATTGGATTCCATCTGCTTATTGGGATTTCTCCAGCGGCGGAGGGCATCATATGACGCTTCACTTAGGTTCCATCGAATCTTTAGAGGTTTCCGAGGGCTTTGCAATTCAAGTGTTTTTCCTGCATAAAAAGCCCCTTCAAGGGTTAAGTCGCGGCTATCGATTTGAAGGTCAAGGGATTGCTTTTCCCCTGTTTTTTTCATTTGGTACTCTAAATCAATCGTAGGGCCCACTAAATCGGGAAGTTGTCCCCTGGTTTTAAAGAAGACGTCGGCAATTTGGCTTGAAAAATGACTCATCGTGGCTTTAACCGTGTTTGGCGAGGAGATTAATTTCGAGGCCTCTCCTGACCCAGTGAGTAAAAGCTTAAGATTTCCTCCATCTCGATCCTTTTCTAAAGCATCGCCTTCGAAGTGGATCATATGTGATTTCTTGGCTCCATCAAGATCGAAATCAACGTGGACATCTCGAAAGTAAAAAGGGTAGCGATTGGCTGGGTTGACCATGGAAAGATCTTGAATCAGCCCCGAACCTTTAAGGGAGAGAGAAGATAAAGCCCCTTTTGTAAGGGGGATTTTGCTTGGTTTAATTTCCAAACGAAGGGGCGTTGCTTGCGTAAGAAGTGGATATTCAGGATCCTTTGATAAAATGGGATTGATTTGAGTAGGCTCTAAAAGGAAATCGACTTGCACCCCTTTCTTTAACAGTAAGGCCTTGTTTTCAATAGCTGCAACGATATCTCCCTGAAGCTTTCTCCCTTGAAAAGAGAGGTTAAGGGGAGAGATTTCAAACTCCCTTCCAAAGCGGAGTTTTCCATCACCTTTAACTGTAACATTTTCTCCTAGGATCGAGTATCCCCAGCTCCCTTCATTGTAATCAACAACACCCGATGCATTGAATTCAATTGTATCTAGCGACCCTCTTTTTAGTTTTCCCTGCACCGATGGAAAAAAGGCCTCTCCGATGGCAAAAAGGTTTTTCATCGTGATTTGATCTGTATTGAACGTGAGATCAAAGTCAGATTCTTTAAAAGCAAGGCTTCCGTTATCAACCGGGATAACAAGGGCATTTAAAGTTCCTTGCACATTAAAAGGGTGGGCAAGATTTTCATAAAGATTTGGGGTGATGGTGTAGGTAAAATCTGAAGGTTTAATTAAGTGGGCAGTATCAGCAATCTCTAAAGAGGTTTCCTGAAAGGTTAATAGAGGAGTCTTTCCACTGACTGATAGACGCTCATTTGATTTAACAATATTTCCTGTGTAAGTTTTCCCAAGGTATTTGACAAGAGAGCTTTGCTGATACTGATCAATAAGAACCAAAGGGAGATTGTCGATGGCTAGATTCATCGAAGGAAATGTTCTTTTTTTGAATAGATCTTTTATCGAAACCGTTCCATTAACCGAAGATTGTCCTTCCTCTTGATAGCGCATACTAC
Source organism: Chlamydiia bacterium (assembly GCA_020440285.1). Classification (GTDB taxonomy): domain Bacteria; phylum Chlamydiota; class Chlamydiia; order Chlamydiales; family Simkaniaceae; genus Neptunichlamydia. The sequence continues at coordinate 7,216 of JAGROK010000052.1, forward strand.
TTTGCACGTTGATTTGCACAAGTGTTCCCAAGCTTTCCGTAGAAAAAGCTCCTTTAAATTGATCAACAAAAAGGGTGTCTTCAATCTTTTTAACCAAAACCTTTCCGCTAGAAAGGTAAAGGTCTCCATTTCCAGAAGCCTTTGAAAAATCAAAAGAGCTCCCTGAAAAGGGGAGGGAGCCTTTTTCTAATCGAAGTTCTCCTTGAGCATCACTTTGTAGGGAAAATTCTTCGAAGAAATGGTTAAAAAGAAAAGGTTTTAAAGTGAGAGCAATCCTCCCAGGCTTCGTTAACTCAAAAATTTCTCTTCCATAAGTAGGGTTTAAATCAACAAGGAGGCGGGGGGAGCGAAGGTTAATTTCAATGTTGAGTAAATGGTTAGTCGCCGCCGCTTTTATAGAAGCATTTAAGGTGTCTCCAAGTAAGGCATAGGCAAGCCCTTTGTATTTGGGATAGAAAAGGGCAAAGAGCTCATCGATTCCTTCAGTTGGAAGGGCTATAATAGAGGCTGTTCCCTCGAGAAAGGTTTGTTTTTTCCCTTCAATAAAAAAGCTTCCTAGCTGCTCATTTCTCCGCGTCTTTCCCTCCAAAAGAAAAGAGGGGTTTGAACCAACATCGATATCACCTTTCACACCATAAAATGAAGTAACAGAATTTCCCCCGTTTTTAATCACCATTTGTCCATTTGTAAGGATCAAATGCCCTTTAAAATCTGACCAAAATTTTCCCTCTCCCCTTTTTTTAAACTCTTCAACCCGTTTTTCTGAGATCTTTGAATACGCAATGATTTTAGGATTAACAATCTGAGTAGTTCCAATGCTCCCCGTATGAAATAAGAGATTTAAAAAAGAGCAATCACTTGAAAGAGAGTCGAAAAAGAGCTCAAATCCTTCTTGATCGATATACTCGAGCTTATCGATCCTTTGCTCTTTTATCCAACTCAGAGAAAGATCCTCTAACTTAAGGTCCCCACCTGTTGCCCTTTTTACCCTTTCTATAAGGAATTTTGTCCCAGCTTCTGAGGATAAAATTGTAGGGAGAAGGGCGCCTAAAATAACAATCAGTAAGACCAATATCCCAACGATTGATCCTATCCACTTTTTCTTATTAAATCCCTGTGAAGCAGTCATTTTATAGTTCCTTCGATGTATGGTAAGATGTTGTTATTCCCATTTATTGGGGGATAAATATGTTTGGGAGTGCCAATATACTGGATAGATCCATCTCCTAAAAGAGAGGTGTTGAGTTGATCTGTTGCCCAAATATATGCATTTCCAGTGCCAGAGTTTCTGACTAAGGTATTGGTTGTTTTTAGTTTATTTGCTACATAAGTGGCTGAATCTTCAATAAAAACGGCCTGTTCGCCCACTTTTCCTCTAAGATCAGCCGTAGAATTTCCGTAGAGACTTACAATTAATCGGTTAAGATCAAGGGTTCCTTCAACAATAGCGGTTCCTGTTTGACCAACTTCTAAAATCAGGTGCTCTCCTATCAGTTTGTCGATATCAACTTGAACATTTCCTTTCAAAACAATTTTCTCTAAGTCTTTAGAAGTTAGTTGCGCGCTGAGTTTATCAGAGCCGTTAGATTCAATGGTAAGGATTTTATTATCAGCAGAGATAAAAATATGTTCCAGCAAAGAGGGGGGAGCAGAGATTTCTAGATGGTTTGCCTCCCCTTGTTTGATTTCAATTATCCCAGCTCCGCTAAATCGAAATTCCTTAATCGACTGGAAATCATACGACTGGTTTATTTCACGACCATACAGAAAAAAAGAGGCAAATAGGATCAAAAACCTTAAAACATACATGTTTCCGCAGAGTATCGACCCAGATAATTATACTCAAATAAATTAAACCCCGAAGTGCGACCTATTTATGTGGATGATAAAGGGAAAAATAGGTCGCACTTCGGGGTTAGAGGGTTTTCAGCTCATTGATCAAAAACGTCTTTCCCAGTATCGTCCGAAGTAGAGGGGGGAGTATTTCCCAATGAAATTTCGTACGAAACTATTCTATTCTTTTATCGCTTTGGGGCTTATGAGCACCCTCTTGGCTCTCTTCATTATTTATGGAGAGGCATCTCGGTTATTATTCGATGAAATTCGGGGTAAAATACTCTCCCTTGTGATTAACTCCGAACGTCTTGTAGATCCGAAAACGGTTCAAATGTATATTGATGACAAGGGAGATATGAGTGCTCCTGCCTATCAAGATCTTGAACAAGAACTCCTAAGCATTCGTGATATCAATCGTCGCTCTGATATCTATGTCGAGTTTATCTATCTCATCAAGCGGGATCCAGATTCTGATCGATATTACTTTCTTATGGATATTGGGTCTGACTATACTCATAGAAAACGGCGGTATGGGGAATATTATCCCTCAAGGATGGAGATTCCTCCAGGCCTTTCGAAACCCTTTGTCACTACTCATATCTATTCTGATGAGTGGGGAACTTACCTTTCAGGGTATGCCCCCATCTATGATGCTCAAGGAAATGAGCTATGTGTTTTGGGAATCGATGTAGAAACCCGGGAGATTTATGTTGAGCTAGAAAGACTTCTCCTTTATGGCCTTATCGCTTTTGCGATTTCAATCCTTGTTGCAGCGGTTTTTGCCTACTTTCTTTCGAAGCTCGTTTCATCTTCCCTTTCGATTCTCTGTGATACGGTCAAAAGTATTGGGAAAGGGGACTTTTCCTGCCGCTCTCCCCTTCATACACGGGATGAATTCAATGAGCTATCCATTGCGATCAATCAGATGGCCAAAGGATTAGAAGAAAGGGAAAGGCTCAAGATAGGGTTTGCCCGCTATGTATCCCAATATGCCCTAGAGGAGCTTTTAAAACTTGATAAGCCCATTACCCTTGAGGGAGAGCGAAAAAAAGTCACCATCCTCTTTACAGATTTGCGTGACTTTACAATGATGGCTGAAGAACTTCCTCCAGAAGAGGTTTTGAAGCTTCTGAATGAATATTATGAAGAGATGATCGAAGTGATTTTCAACTACGGAGGGACGCTCGATAAATTTATTGGCGATGGGATGATGGTAGAATTTGGTGCACCTCTTGAAGATAAACTTCAAGAGCTTCATGCCGTTCTTGCTGCCATTCACATGCAACTTCATCTCGATAAGCTCTCCGACAAATGGGAAAAAGAGGGAAGACGTCGCTTTATCATGGGGGTGGGGATTCATACAGGACTCGCCGTTTTGGGAAATATTGGTTCAGAAAAAAGGATGGAATATACCGCGATTGGGGATGCTGTCAACGTCGCTTCTCGCCTAGAAAGGACAACAAAAAAGATCGACAAACGGATCATCATTTCAAAAGCCGTTTACGAGAAGGTAAAAGATCACTTTATCTTCGAAGATTTGAAAGAGATAGAGATTCCTGGTCGAAAAGGGATTATCCAAGCCTACTCCCTCGATCCTTATGCTCAAAAAGATCTTCATCGCCTTCAATAAAAATGTTGCTTTTTGAATGGCATTTTTCTATGAAAGGGTAAAACTGAAGGTAAAGGATATGAAGGAACCATCCATTAAAATCATTGTGAGGCTCTCTAACTTTGGGTACGTAGCAGCCTGCATTGTTCTCTACTTGATCGCCCTTTGCATTTTAGTGTCGGCAATATGGGGGATTTTAGCCGATATGCGCTCTGGATCTTATACCGTTTATAAGCTTTTAGATGAGGTTGGATTGATTGTTTTTTCAATGGCCGTTATCGATGTTGGAAAGTATTTGATGCTCGAAGAGGTGATTCGAAAAGGAAAGCCAGAGCTTCATCCTCCTCAAACAAGAAAAACATTGACCAAGTTTGCGATTATCATCGCCTCAGCCCTTTCTCTTGAAGGGCTTGTGTTGACGATTGAAGTGGCCAAGCTAGATGTGACTAAAATCCTTTATCCTGTCAGTGTTTTGATCACTGCAACCATTTTTATTATGGGGATTGGGGTGTATCAGATTCTAAACTCTCGCTCGGAGTCAAAGCAGTAGGAGTAAAATTTTCAATGAAACCCTCTAGTTCTTCTTGAGCGCTCTCCCTTTTTTCATGGGGGTATGTCATCTCTACCTTGTATAGGATATTGCCGACTAAAATCAGGGTCCCTGCAGTCTCCGTTGTTTTATTGTAATGCTCGTAGTCGAGGGCTGGAAAAGACTTAAATGTTGCACTTTGTTTTCCAATGAGCTCCACTTTGCCAAGCTCTTGCATGATCACCTTAAGGGCGCCCCCTAAGACAAGGCCATTTCCATACTTAAGCCATTTTTCAGGAAGGGTCGTATAGCTAACAGAAAAAGATTTTTCTCCCTCTGTTTTGCAAATAAACTCCTTGTAAGGAAGAGATCCTTCTTCTCCTGGGATGGGAAGGTCACGGACCACTTTCTCAGGCTTTTTTGGAAAAAGGGCTGCAAAACCCTCTTCTTTGGGTGAAAAGGTGATCCATTTTTTTAAATCGATCCTCTTTTTCATCGTGTGACGAGTACTTAAGTGATTAGGGTATTTACTTAGATGGTTATAAACGTAATAACCTCCAAAACCAATAAATGCAGCAATCAAAATAAGAAATAGTTTTTTCATTTAAAAATCCAAATTGTTTTGGCAGACATCATAATCGATAAAAGGAAAAAAAACAAGGGACTATACTGCTCGTGGTTCAAAACTTGGAGTTTTGCCAAAGCCAACGCCCCAGATTTAATCTCCTCGAAGCAGCACCTATTCAGGTGGATAGGTGCGATGCAGAGGAGGTTAAAGGTGGGGATGTTGGCGAAGGGAAAAACCA
>JAGROK010000011.1 GCA_020440285.1 Chlamydiia bacterium
CCCCTTTAGAAGGTTTATAAAGCCCCCCTGCATTAAAATAGACTCCAGCTACATTGACAAGCTCCAAGGTATCCTCCTTAAAAATTAAATTTTTATTTTTATACTTTGGAGAGTAAAATAATTGCTAGTAATTAGTGTATGTCCAAGACTTAAGAGTGTCTTTCTTTCCATTTTGCGCGCAGCATAAAGAAGGCAATGATGACAAAGATAATGATGGCTGCATAGCCGATGAGCAGGTAGCCGTCGTTGGTTGATAAGATGTCTGCTTGGGCTGCTGCATATTCATGGAGCTGAGCAAGACTTTGAAGGCTTGCTGCTTCTGTAAAGCCCTCTGCTGTCTCTTCTGAAACAGCGGGGATTAGGCCACTGTTTTCAACGAGATAGGTATCGACTTTATTGAGGTGATTGATAAGAGCAGGGGAGTTTAAACTCATTTGCTCTCCAAACCTTAAGAGATGAAAGGGAAAGCGGATATTGTGGATAAGATCGATGATGGAGCTCCCTAAAGCGCCACCAAATTGGCGGCAGATTGTAATGAGAACAGCCGCTTGCCCGACATCTTCTACCCGGATCCTTTTTAGTGCTAAGGCTGTGAAGGGGCCTAGAGCCATTCCAATCCCAACTCCACGGATCGCTTGAAACCATAAAAACTGCGAATGGCCACTTTGGATGGTAATCTTGTGATTCATAAAGCAACTGATCGCAACGATAATAATTCCAGTGCTTGCTAAAAGACGTATCCCGATCTTTTTTGCTAAAATGCCGCTAAGAGCCCCAAAGGTCCCCAAGGTGGCACCTAGAGGGAGCTGCAAAAGGGCAACATGATATTTCGAATAGAGAAAATCACTTTCAAAAATTTTGGTCAGGCTGACTGTCGTTGTAAAATAGGTGGATGCAACAATAAATATCGCAATGTTTGCCAAGCAAAAAGGGCGGATTTTAAAGAGAGAGATTTTCATGAGGGGCTGTGGGGTGGTGCTTTCTCTCCAAATAAATCCATAAAGAGAAAGGAGAAAAAGAATTGCAGAGATAATAAACAGCTTAGAGTGAAACCCCTCAGTATTCCAAGGTTGCTTGACGTTCGACAGCCCTGTGACTAAACTCGCGATTAAGATGAGATAAAAAAGGGTCCCTAGAAAATCAAAAGAGTGCTTTTTCTTCTCCGTTTCTAAAAAAAATAGCCAGATCGAGATTAAAGCGATCGGGGCTGGTGCTGAAATCAACATGTAGATGAGTTGCCAGCTAAAAAATTCAGCGAAGTATCCTCCCAAAAAAATTCCAACGACTGTCCCTACTCCAAATGCAGAGGCAACATAAATCGCAATGGCAAAGGTCTTTAGCTTTGGAGGAAAGCTAAGATCAATAATGGTAAGTGAAGTGGGAAAAACAGCGCCCGCTCCAATTGCAGAAAGAGAGCGGAAAAACATCATGGCCCAATAATTTGTGGTAAGCGCGCAAAAGAAGGTGGGGAGGAGTAAAAGGGTGGCGCCAATGAAAAAGATCAGTTTGTGTCCAAACCGATCAGCGCACCAATTGGCAATCGGAACAAAGGTGGCGATCAGAAGGAAAAAGCTAATCGAAAACCATAAATTTTTCTCTCCTCCGATGACAAGGCTTCCTTGAACAGAAGTGTCGGCAATGATAAGAGCAAACCCTGATAACACAGAGGCAAAGGTCACGAGAATAATCACACACAGTTGTACCCAGGGAAGTGCAGAACTTGAGGGAGAAATTAAGCGGGGAATTTTCCAGCTTAAGCGCCCTTTCATGACCTTTTCCCTACTTGCACTTTAACCTCTACATTCATCCCTGGAAATAAATACAGGGAAGGGTCTGATGTGGCAGCATCGAGGGTGATTTTTATCGGGATCCGTTGGGCTACTTTGGTATAGTTTCCTGTGGCATTGTTTTGTGGAATCACTGAAAACTGAGAGGCAGCAGCAGATTTGATTGTAAAAACTTTTCCATAAAACTTCCTGCCAGGATAAGCATCGACGGTGATTTCAACGGGGTTGCCAAGCTTAATTCTTTCAATCTTTCTTTCACTTAGATTAGCCTGCACCCACACCTTTTGACGGTCGTACATTGTAAAAAGGGATTGTCCAGGGCGCATCACATCCCCTGTGAAAATCCACCTCTTTGCGATGACTCCATCAAAGGGAGCATGGATAAAGGTGTGGTTTAAATAGGTGTTAATGAGGGTGATTCGCGCTTTAGCAAGGTCAGTATCTGCGATGGCTTTGTTATAAGAGGCTTCTGCCATTTCATAATCTTTTTGCACATGATCAAACGTTTGAGGGGAGATAATCTGATCCTGAATCCCTTTTAAAGCGCGAGCATAGTCATTTTGAATCTTTTCATAATGGGCCTTTTGGACAGCCATCTCTTTATTGGCACTTTCAAGAGCCGCTTCTGCTTCCATTTTTTGAGAAACAAAAATATCTTGCTGTAAAATTGCTACAACATCCCCTTGTCTGACATGATCTCCTTCATCAACCTTGAGTTCGATCACTCGTCCTAAAATATCGGGAGAAAGATCAATTCGGTAGGTATCGATAAAGGCATCATTTGTGGAGACATACTCCTCATGTTCAATAAAAAGATAGCCTACCCATGAGAGGATGATAGCCGCAAGGATTACCGCTCCAATGATGTAGGGGAAATGCTTTTTTTTCTTCACGTTTTCAGTCTCATCCATCACTTAGTTCCTTTTTTTTCACATCGATTCCCGTTGCATGACGGAGTTGGTAATAAGAATCGATGACCTCAAACTGGGATTTAAAAAAGATATTCATCGCTTCAATATAGTTATTAATAGCGATCTGATAGTCGAAAATAGAGATGTATCCAATCTCAAGTTTTTCACCTGCTTGAGCAAGGGCTTGCTCTGCAAGTTTTAGAGTGCTTTCCGACGAGGTATTGGTTGCCATCGCATTTTCGATTGAAAAAATCTGGTCTCTCACCTCTTTAAGCGCTTCTTGTTTAAGCCCTTTTAAGTGAGATTTTTCTGCTAGAGCCTCTGATTTTGCAGCTAAGATTTTTCTTTCCCTTTTAAAGCTATCAAAGATGTTCCATTTGAGGCTCACGCCAACGCCCCACTGGAAGTTTTGATTACCAAAGCTCGAACGGGGGAATTCATCAAAAGGGGTAGGCTCCCCACCATAACTTGCTTGAAACTCAAGCTTGGGGAGGTATTGACCTTTTGCCTTACTGACCTCTTTTTGCGCTGTTTGCAACTGGTTTTCTGCTTGCAAAAGATCTGGACGGTATCTTAAAGCCACCTCTTCCCACTCATTGATTTCCTCTCGAGAGAAGAGCTGAGTGATCCACTCTATCTGCTTTCGAGGGTTTGAAGGGGGAAAGAATAGCCCCTTAGAAATGGGGGATTTTAAAAAGATCTCCTGCTGCCCCTGGAGCTTTTCTTTTAAAAAGGGAATGTCGCGAAGGGGAATCACATCTTCCTTAACCTCAACCACAATGGATCCAGGATCAAACCCCAATGTTTTTACAAAAGCATCGAGATCGACCCTCATCTTCTTCTGGGCTTGATAGTAAATGGCGAGGGCATTTGAAACAGCAACTTGAAGCTGATTCACATCAAATGTGGTTGCCGTGCCGATCCCTAATCTCTCCTCCATCTGGAGGGCCAATGCTTTAAGTACCTCAACATGAGTAGCAGCCGTTTCGATTTGATTGCGATCTAAGATGATTTCATAGTAGCTTCTTCTTACCTTGTAGAGGATGTCATTGATCATCCCTTGCTTCATCCACTGAAGCTCTTGATAGACAAGGCGTGAAATTTGAAGGTTGTAGAGCTTATTTGCCGAAAAAAGGGTTTGAGTGAGTAAAAACTGGGTCAAAAAGGAGCTTTTATTGTTCGATCCTCCAGTTTGATCGTGCTGCGATTGAAAGGCTTGGCTCATTAACTCAAGCTTGGGGAGCCAATCAGAGATCGTTATAAGATGGCCATAGCGAGCTTTCTCAACGAGATGGTCGATCTCCTGGATCTCCTGGTTATTAGAAAGAGCTGTCTCTTCTGCTTGCTTGAGTGAAAGTTGAAGAGCCTCTTCACTAAAAAGAGAAACTAAAGGGAGTATAAAAAAAATAAACCACTTAACCAAAATGCAATTCTATAATAAGTTCACACGATAGTTTCTTATTAATTTAATGAGTTAAAAATTGCAATGGTGAAGAGATATCGATAATTCCCCCTATAACCAACATAACATTAATTATCAGACGTGTCCTGAATGTTTGAGAAAAGATACCCTTCCCAAGCAGGAACCGTCAAACCTTGTGGGTGAAAGTCCCGCAGACAAAGAAAGGAGCGAATTTCATGTCTTAGCAAGCATTGCGGG
>JAGROK010000053.1 GCA_020440285.1 Chlamydiia bacterium
AACCGATGATAGGTTTTTCCTTCATTTGAAGGAGTGTGAGTTTAGGTTCAATCATCGACATGAAAATTTAGGGCAAAAGGCTCTGAAAATTATGAAGAAATCAGGAATTTGCTAGTCAAGAGCCAAAGTTAATAGCCCCCCCCTTCCTTCGGTACTTTACACTGTTTTGTTCCCCATGTCAAAGATCCCTTTCCTGTAGAGGTAGTAACCATGTATTCCATATCGGGAGTTCATTTCGACTACGTTTTTCAGTTAGATCAAACCATTTTAGACAGGAATGATCTCAAACCCAAAATCACATGGAAATGGCACTGTCTTTATTCTGAATATGTACCAACTAACAAATCATAGACAAATGCATACAAAAATTAAAAATCTCTTCTTTCTTCTTTTTAGCTTTTTTTTCTCCTTCTCACTATTTGCTGATTATGCTTATAACGCTGAAGGAGATGTCTCCAAGATATATATTCCAGGAAATGGAGAAACCTGTTACGCATACGACCCCATCGGTAGACTAACTGAAGCACACTATCCCAATGGTAAAAGCTTTTCCTATTCCTACGATTTTAATAGCCGCTTAACGGCAATTAAAGGGCCTCTAGGAACAACTTCTTTTTTTCACAACCTTATAAGTAAAGTCGAAAGAGTCAAACTTCCCTGCGGTAAAGAGATTATCTATCAGTACGATTATCGAGGACGGTTAACCCAAATCGTTTATCCCGATGGAGAGGCTATTGATTATCAATATGACGATAGGGGACGTTTGGTCAAAATGAAAGATCCGTCTGGTATCACCAACTATGAGTATGATGATGAGACAAACTTGATCTTAAAAGAAATCCTTCCTAATGGAATTTCAACTTCTTACGCTTATGATGATTCCTTTAATGTCTCCGAAGTTCTCCACCAAAACCAAAAAGGTTTAATCGCTCATTATCGCTATATTTATGATGGAGGGGGAAATTGTATTTCCATGGAGGTACAAACTCCTAATAACAAAAAAATCACTGTTTACGAATATGATCTTCTTAATCGACTCACTCTTGCAAAATGCAGCAATGGAGAGTTTGAACGCTATATCTATGATGCACTAGGAAACCGACTCACAAAGGAAACAGCTTCTGAAACGATTTTCTATGTTTATGATATCCATAATCGCTTGATTCAGGAAGGAAATACCCGTTATGAGTACGATAGTGTTGGGAATCTAATTCAAAAAAACTCCCCTGAAAAAAAAGTGTCTTATTCTTATGATCCTACAGGAAAACTCATTGCTTATAACGATGGGATATCCAAAGTTGAGTTTGAATATGATGGGTTAGGACAGCGCACTTCTAAAACAGTTAATGGAAAAACAACACATTTCATCAATGATCCTATTTCTCCTTTGAGTCGCGTACTGATGGAAATCACTCCAACCGGAGAAACTAAGAAATATTCTTATGGGCTCTCTAGAACGGCTCAAAAAACCGAAGAAGGTTTTTCCTATTTTCTCTATTCTCACCCAGGGAAAAATGTCTCCCATCTTGTTAGCCACAATGGAACAGTTGCAGAGCTCGAATATGATGCCTTTGGCGTCCCTAACACAAGCACCCCTCAAGCACCTTACGGTTTCAATGGTGAAGAAAAGGACGAAGAAACAGGGCTCATCTACCTTCGTCACAGATATTACGATCCAGCAACTGGACGCTTTATTTCCCCGGATGCTTTCCTAGGAAATCTCAAAAAACCCCAGACACTTAACCCCTATGCTTTTGCTCTTAATAATCCAATTACCTACATCGACCCTGATGGATTTAGTGAAATTAAGGTTTTCATAGACCTATACGTTAATCCTCCAGGGACAATTCTTCCAAGTGGGCAGATGTCCTATGGTGGGCATGCATGGATTGGATATACCACTGCCGGTGGACAACGGCATTACGTAGGAGTACATTCAGGACCAGATTTTCGATTAGATGACAATATAACGTCACTTTGTGCAAAGACAGAACATATGAGAGTCTGGGTCACTCCAGAAGTGCAAGAGCACGCTATAAGAGCTATGTATGACAACCATTATAATCTCATCACTAATAACTGTGTTGATCACGTAATAAAAGTGCTAGATGCCATCAGCTATCCTCATCCCCATTTTGGACTGCAAGAAGAGGGAGATATTTCAAATCCTGCAGCGTTTTGCAATTGGATTTCTAATGAAAAACACCACATTCACCCTAACTTCTTACCGCAGAAAGGGGATATTTTAATTGGAGGTTGCCCCTCCTCCTTGAGTAACTTCCTTGGGAGGGATACACACCACAGCTTCATTGACCTTCACTTTTGCCATCCTAACTATGGGGGAGTTTTGCTCGATAAAAGTGCTGAAGTTTTTACAGAGCTTAGAGATATTTCTGGGGTCTTTTACGATGAGCAAATGGGGCAAATGATCTTTTATGGGCAAAAAAACCTTTCATTGCCTTACATGGATACCGATGATTTAGCAGTAGCTGTTCGCTCAATCTATGGCCTGGGTTCTAAAGCTCCAGAAAGTCCTGGGGTTTCTATGGAGCCAGGGTTTAAAAACCCCAAAAAGAAAAAAGATGGGTGCATGGTTGTCTCGTACTTCGGAGAAACAGAAAACACACGCTTTGGGCAGGTGATGTTCGAATCAGATAGAATCTTAAAAGTACTCTCAATTGGTAGGGACAATATTACTGGAAAATCCATAAGGTCATCTGTTCCAGGATATCGCTCTCTTCAAGAAATACAAGAGAAGGAAGGCTTCCCTCCTCCGAATACACATTGCCGATTATGGTTTGTTCCTCAGAGAATCACTCTTTCAGAATCTTTTGATGGAACCTCAATGGTTTTTAATGAAGCGCGTATGGAAGTGCTCACAGAATCCATGCTTCGGAAAAAAGGAATAGTTGAAGATAAGGCGGCAGAGAAATTTGCAAAACACTTTACCAATTACTATGACCAATTCTCAGAGGAATACCCTATTTTAGCTGAGCTAAAGAGACTGGGAAAAATCACAGCGATTGTCAAGTGGATTTATGAGAAAAACCTTCCCTTTGATCTATCCTTTTTTAAAGGATATACCCCAGCCTACTACGAAACTCCTAAATATTCCCCAGCAATAGCCAATATGTTAGGAGGACAATTGATTTTAGGAGGTGTTGTCTATACCCTCACAGAGGGAAACTACCATGTCCAGAGAAACGAACAAGCCGAAACCCTTAAAGAAGAAATATTGAGAGAGCGCCCTAACGACGGAGCCCTAAGTTGGGACTTTGGAAGAGGTCTAACAGCTGTTGCAAAACAAGTGAGTAAAGTGCTCAAGGTTGGAGAAGTAAGCAAAGTCTTTGTCGATCTAGCATACCCTAACCAGAGCAAAATCCCTCTTGCCTTTGTGCGCACTTATAGCTCTTTCAATGATGACTGCCTCCCTTTTGGAAGAGGGTGGAGTAATACCTTAGCAAAATTATCCTTCAACCACCCTCCCGCTTCTTTAGAATTTAGCGATGGTTCAAAGTTAAATGCCTACCCGGAGATCACTACCCATTTAGAAGGAGTAGAGACCACTTACTATCTTGCCGGGTTAAATGACGAAAAAAGACCTGTTTATACAAAAAAAGGAACCCCACTTTATCTTGTTCATGACCAAACTGGAAATTTCCAGTGGGCATTGAAAAACGAGCGCTTAATGTTCGATTCTAAGGGAACCCTCATAAGAATTGAAGATCTGCAAGGGCAGGGGATCACTTATGAGTATGAGGCAAAATATTTAGTCAGGATCGTTGATGACTGGGGCAACGCTATTTCATTTGCTTATGTGGGAGATCAAATCTTTTCTATTCAAGGGCCCGGGGAAAAAATCATTTATTATGAATATTATCCAAATGGTTTTCTCCAAACCGTTCGAGATGATGAAGGCAACTTAGCAAAATATGAATATGATGAAGGGGGAAGGCTCGCTGTCATCTACAATGGAAGAGACAATAAGATTTTCGAAGCTAAGTACGACGAACATCATCGTGCTATAGAGCAGGTAGTAGGAGAAAGCTTTGTTTCCCATCAATTCAACCTGTGTAATAGAACTGCATTCTTTGAAGGTTCTAACAATTACTCCTACCAGGAGCAATTTGATCCAAAATACCGACCTGAAGTGATTCAAGATGCTCTAGGTAGAGAAATACAATTTGTCTATGGCCAAGACGAAGGGCCGCAAAAATTAACTACAAACACTGGGCTTGAAGTCGATTACGAGTACGATTCACAGGGAAACCTTTCTAAGATTTATGATGTCTTCCGAGGAGAAAGAAGATTTACCTACAATAGCCAAGGGCAAGTCACTTATGAAAAAGATGGTGAAGGGGTAGAAACAGTTTACCAGTATGATGATAAGGGCCATCTTGTCGAAAAGTATCACCCCTTTTTCCTTTCCTCTATAGGAGTTGTACGCGGACAACCTTATGTACAAGGAAACACAAGCTATTTGATCTCATTTAATTACAATCAAGCCACAGGATTATTGGATACGATCACCTTCCCAGGTGGGCGAAAGGAGACTTATCAATATGACAACAGAGGGCTCCCGATAGAAGTAAGACTGCCCGATGGAACCACAGTTGTAAAAGAATACGATGAAAGAGGCCGTTTAAAAAGGTTGGAAACAAAAGGCAAAAGTATTTCCTATAGCTATGACCAGCGAGACCGTGTTAAAAGAATGTCGTCTCAGGGTAAAGAAACCTCCTTTTCTTACGATGAAGCAGGAAATCTTTCCAGCTTAACAGATCCCTTGAACCGAACAACACATCACAATTACGATCGTTTTGAGAGGCTGACTCAGACAGTAGATCCCGATCAAGGGATGACTTCTTACGAATATACCTCCTCTGGCCTTTCTAGGATAAACCTTCCAAACGGCTCTAACAGAGAGATTCTCTACGACGATTACGGTAGACTTGTATCCATACGTTAAGATCCATGTCTACCGCGTTAGCAACCACGTACTTTTAGATCAAGCAAACAGCTAACTTAGCATTTGCCTTATTGAGTAAATGGATCGTATCGTTCATGTAATGACATGTCGAGTGGGAGGAAAATTCCAGATAGGGATAGTTCTTGCAAGATAGTCCAGTCCCTTTAGCTTTAAGAAGAGCTTCTTTTGCACACCAATAGCTAAAGAAAGTGTCCACAGGGTCCTCCGATTGATCAATGACTTCTTGCTCGCTAGGGTTGATGGTAGGGGTCTTTTGCAAGACCCTAGAGGGATCGATTGCTTCAATGTCAACACCAATTGGGGAGGAATGAAATGCAATCAATGCGGCATGTTTTGTATGAGACAAGTTGAAATGAATAGGAAAGCCCTCGAGATAGGGCTTTCCGTAAGAGGTTCGCTTAAGAGAAATGCGAGAAGGGGCAATACCCACTTTTTTACTTAAAAGGTGATGCAGAAAGGCATGAGTGATTAAGGATTTTTGTTGATCCTCTTTATTCACATAACGTAGGCATTTATTTAGGCTTTCTTGGTCAAGAAACTGTTTTGCATCTTCCGCTTCTTGAGATGTGATATTTTCTAAGTCAATGAAGAAGAGCTCTACTTTTTTTAGCTTTTCAAGTTTAAGAGGTTGAATTCTATCTGAGGAAACACTCATGTCTTTACCTTATTCCAGATGAGTTTTCCATGAAGGGTTTTTTCAGAGCTTGTGTCAGTGTAAGAAATTGTCAATTGGTCTGAAGAGAGGGAAACATGTTTTCTTTCTGGAGAACCGATCAATCTTGTAAATCCCGATAGCTCTGCAAGGTGGATGATGAGATCCTCTTTCAGTTGATAAGTCCCTACATATCCTCCATAATTTTCAGCCGCTTCAATTTTTTCCTCATTTGATCCTTTTTTAAATTGATATTCTCCTCCTGTAGGACGTTTTGAAGACATGATATGTACTGAAAGGTATCCCTCTGGGGTATAAATGAGATATCCTTTGGCATTTTTCCCGTAAGGGTAGATTTCTTCTCCATCAGGGCTTTGAATAGCAAACGATTGAAGTTTCCATACGCCAATTAGATCAGACTTTTGCATATGCCACTGTCCTATGTACTTCTATTGCCTTTTCAATCTTCTGGCCGATTTCATGAGCATGAGGAGCTTTCATAAGCTCCAGATGATTCCCACTTATCAAATGGGATTCTATCTCCTCGGCTAGAGGAGCCCAAGTTGAATGAAGGGTAGTGTGTTCTAATGCATTTCCTTCAAAGAAAAGTATTTTATCGCTATAGGGTTTAGGATGATAGCTCTTAAACGCTTCCCAGTGTATAGCCATAAGATCGAATATTTTTTCCTGTTCAGAATAGGGAAGTGCATCGAACCCAAGCATCTTTGTTAGTAGCTTCACTTGTTCTTTTTTGTCACTCGGCGTAGAGAGATTTTTTTCTCCCGAAAAGAGCTCTGATAAACCTTGAACCATGTCATCGCAGTGGTATGCTTCTGGATTAACAATATCAATCATTGTAAGAAAAAGCTGATCTCCATTAGCTTTTAACTGCTGCGCAATCTCATAGGCAAGAAGGCCACCAAACGAAGTCCCAATTACATAGTAAGGACCTTGAGGTTGCAACTGTTTCATTGTATCAATATAAAGAGAGGCCGCTTGTTCTAAAGTTTTCTTGGGTTCAAATTGACTTTCTAGGCCAATAATTTTTCCGGGATAGTGAAGTGATTTTACGAGTTCACTGTAGGATAAGGCAAGTCCATCAATTTGATGGATCATGAATAAAGAGGGGCTTTGGTCACCTTCTTTAAGGATGATAAAAGGATCTCTTTTGCTTTCTTTTTGTAATTCCCGAATATGCTTTGAGAGCTTTTCAATCGTTGGGTATTGCTGAATAGAAGAAGGGTGCAACGTAATTCCTAAGGATTCGTTAACTTTGGAAACAATTTGTAAAGCCGAAAGAGAATCTCCTCCAAGATCTGTAAAATGATCCGTAAGGGAAAAGTCAGAAACCCCTAATGTTTTTTTCCAAACATTAGATAAAGTCTCTTCTAAAGTAGTTGGGGAAGGTAGAGGTGTAGAGGTTGCAGGATCAATCCAAAACCGTTTCTTTTCAAAAGGATAAGAGGGTAAAGAAACGCGTCTAGGTTGTTTTATGTAATACAAAGAGGGCCAATGAATATCGATTCCTTGGAGCCAGAGACTTTTAAAAAGCTCTAGTTGGTCTATAAAACTTTTGGGGGTAATCTCAATGGGGATATGATCAATTGAAAGGTCAATATCTTCTATTTCAACGAGCTTAGACTCAAGTGCTAAAAGAAACATTTCTCGTATAGTACAATCACATGTTAAGAGTTTTCCAACCCCAATTCCTTTAAGACGATCAGGGGAGATGCCCCATTTTTTATATAATTGGCATAGAGAGTAGGTGATAGAAAGATGAGCGATCTTTTGCAGTTTTTCCGGCTGCTCGTTCATGTTGTTAAGAAAGGTGCGAAAATCAAGGCCTGTGATTACTTGCCCTTCAAGGGCGCATTCTTCCATACATTTTTCAAAGTCTGGATCTAAAAGGTAAAAAGATAAGTCGATTACAGACCACTCTTTTGGAAGGTCTGGGAAAAGAAAGAGGATGGGTTTGAAAGATGTTGGACTCCTCTTTGAGTCATTAGAAAGTTGGAGTTCTAGATCTTCAATAGAAGAGGCAATAAAAGCGACTCTGTATGGGAAAGGAGTTCTTCCTACTTGCAGTGTATAAGCAATATCAGATAAAGGAGTGTCACCCATCTTCTGAATCGCCTTTTTAAGATCAGAAATCTTTGCTAATAAAGCACTTTCTGTTTTTGCGGATAAAATGATGAGCTTTTCTCCACTTTCCTTATTCTCAGGGATAATAGGAGCCTCTTCAAGCAATAGATAAGCATTTGTCCCACCAAATCCTAGTGCATTGACAAGAGCTCTTCGAGGGTGTTTCCCCTTTTTCCATTCTTGAATTTCTTTCACAGGAAAAAAAGGGGAGGTTTCAAAAGAGATATGAGGGTTAGGAGATTCAAAGTGGATGGTGGGGGGAATTTTTTCATGGTAAAGAGAAAGGGCAGTTTTAATGAGACCTGCAACACCTGATGTCTCCATCAAATGGCCAATATTACTTTTAACAGAACCAATGCCGCAAAACTCTGTTTTGTCCGTATATCGACCAAAGGCCTTTTTTAAAGCATTCACCTCGATCGGGTCACCTAAAATCGTTCCTGTTCCATGGGCCTCCACATACCCAATTGTTTCGGGATTGATTTTAGCCATTTCAAATGTTGCAATGATTCCATCTACTTGCCCCTTTTCACTTGGTGCCGAAAAACCAAGTTTTTCAGCGCCATCGTTATTAATCCCATGCCCACGGATGACAGAATAAATATGATCTTTGTCTTTAATCGCATCCTCAAGACGTTTTAGGACGACGACACCTGCTCCACTTCCTGGAACAGTTCCCTGTGCGTTTTTGTCAAAGGGACGACAAGTTCCATCTGGGGAAAAGATCATCCCAACTTGATATTGGTAACCATCTTCTTGAGGAATAAAAACTGAAGACCCTCCTGCAACTGCAATGTCACATTCTCCCGTTTTTAATTGATTGCATGCGATACAAATGGCTGCCAGAGATGAAGAACAGGCGGTTTGGATTGTGAAACTGGGTCCTTTAAAGTTCAGTTTGTAAGAGACTCTTGTTGTTAAATAATCATGGTCATTTCCAATTCTAACTATTGGATCATCAAGAGAATCTTGATAGTCTTCGTGGGGATAAATGTAGTGATGGTAATACCTATTTGGTCCAACGCTTCCATAAACCCCGATCAATCCATCGTAGTACTTAGGAGAATATCCGGCATCTTCTATCGCTTCATAACAACACTCAAGAAAAACGCGGTGTTGGGGATCTGTGAGTTCAGCTTCTTTCTGGTTCATTCCAAAAAAATCTGCATCAAAAAAAGCAACCTTATCAATCACCCCTCTCGCATTTACATAACTCTTACTCTTTCCTTGATGATTAGAAAGACGGGTAATTCCATCCTTTCCCGCGCAAAGATTTTCCCAATATTCCTCAACGTTTTTTGCCTTTGGGAAACGACCAGACATCCCTACAATTGCGATACTATCTCGATGCTTCTTCAAAGACATGCCTTCCCTTTTCTTGGATGTATTTTTGTAAAAGTTTTGCAAAATCCTTCACAGAAGCAGCTCCAAAGAATTCAATCAGTGGGATTTGAATGCCAAAGAGTTCTTCAATTTTCATTTGCACATTCGCTAGTAATAATGAATTTCCCCCTAAATCAAAGAAGTTTCCTTCTCTTGAAACATCATCTCTTTTTAAAACCTCTTTCCAAATTGTAATCAGTTTCCCCTCTATGTCATTTTCAGCCACACTTGTTGGATGTTTGATTGATATTCCTATTTTTGGAAGAGCTTTTCTATCCACCTTTTGAATTAAAGTTCGAGGAAACTTCTTAAGTTGCATAAAGTGTGTAGGGATCATGTACCTTGGCAAACATTTAACTAAAAAATTTCTAATTATTTCACTGGAAAGATCTTTTCCAAGGATTGTCGTGTAATATGCAATAAGGATGTTTTCCTTTTGATCAAAAACAACAACAGCATCATCGATATCTTCATGACGTCTCAATATGCTCTCAATTTCTCCTAATTCGATGCGATGCCCTCGAAGCTTAACTTGATAATCCATCCGCCCAAGAAACTCGAGATTTCCGTTGGGTAAATACCTTCCAAAGTCTCCAGTGCGATATACTCGTGTTTGTTTATTTCCGGGCAGTTTGATGGTAACAAACTTTTCCTGAGAGAGCTTTTTATTATTTAGATACCCTTTTGCAACACCCATGCCCCCAATACAAATTTCTCCCTTCATCTGCGGGAGGGCAGAAAGTAAATTAGGACATAGGACATAAACATTTGTATTAGGAAGAGGTCGCCCAATAGTAATCGGATTAATCTTCTTTTTTCTTGGATCATAGATGAGCGCATAACTACTTCCAATCGCAATTTCACAGGGACCATATTCATTGTAAAGCCTTGTATGAGGACCAAGTTTCGCATGTAAGGGCGGGAGCGAATGAGGAATTTGCTCCCCTACTAAGCTCACAATTTCCAATGACTTTGGAAGAGAGGCTCCTTTCTCTAAAACCATTGCATAAAAAGATGGAACGCACATCATATAGTTCACATGATGACTTTCAATAAATTCGAGAAGAGCTTTTCCATCCACTCTTTTTGCTTCATCTGGGATTAAAAGAGATCCCCCAGTCATTAGAGTGTGAAAAATTGTCAGAGGGCTAATATCAAAACCTATCGAGCCAAGTAAGATGGAGCGGGTTTCTTTCGGGTAAAATCCTACCCGTTCCAAAGATAGATGGGGGAGGCTTCGGTAGGCAATCATAATTCCCTTAGGCCTTCCTGTTGATCCCGATGTGTAAATGATGTATGCCGTTTGCTCTAAATCAATCGTTGTAGAGACTGAGTTTTTACAAAACCCATCTACCTCTACCTTATCCAAGAAAAGCTGCTTTACATTTATCCTCTCAAGTAATCCCCTAAACTCAGACTGAGACACAACAACCTTTGGTTTAGCATCCTGTATCATCCCTTTAATCCGTATCATTGGATAAGAAGGATCAAGAGGTAAATAAGTTGCTCCTATTTTAATCAAAGCAATGACAAGAACGACTAACTTAGTCTGGTGATGCAAACATACCCCAACGACATCTCCACACTCTACACCGTTTTTTATAAGAAGATGAGCCATTTGGTTTGAAGCTTCATCAAGTTCTTGATATGTTAACGGTTTCATTTCATCTTGGACAGCAACCTTATCTCCATGAGCCTTCACAACCTCTTGAAAAAGATCTAAGATGTTTTCAGGCGTGTGCATTGGTTCTCCCTTAGGAAGGGTATGATATAAAAGATCCTCTTCTTTTTTAGAGAGAAACATAACATCATCTAAATGAACACTGTCCGACACAATTACCTTTTCAAGAAACCTCAAAAAATGGCGTCCCATCTCCTGGATACTTTTTTGATAGAACACACTTTCAGCCCCCCAAAGCTTTCCAACAAGTTTCCCTTCTCGTTCAACGAAAAAAAGCTCTAGCTCATAACACTTTTCTACAGGCTCATCCATCCAATAAACGACTTGAGGGGATTTCTCAATCCCCTCAGAACAAGTCCTTTTTAACCTGGCAATTAAATTTCTAAACGTCTCGTGCCCCCGACACTCTAGATGGAGAAAGCCGAGATTTCCTTGACTCCCAATCGCAATACCAAAATCATTTTGCCCAGAATATCTGTAAATTAATGCTTGAAAAACCCCAAGAAAAAGCTGATCGCGAGAAACCCCTTCCTCGATGCAATACTCTTCCATCTTCTTTCTAAGACCCTTAGATAAAGCAAACTCTGTCTCTAACCGCCCCCCTTTCGTGGAAGGGCTTTTAAACCCAAATTCAATCTCCGAAGAGATTTCATGTTCATCTAAAGCTATCTGATTCTCATGCATACATCCCCCGATTTGTGATGAAAGCTCTTTATGCCTAACGGCGGTTTACCTATAATCAAGAAGTTCTTTTCATTTTCAATAACAAAAGATAATCATAATTGTATGAATCAAAATAATTTTAGCAACAGGATAAAGCATTAGCCAAATAGATGCAATAAAAGAGATGGGCCCTATGAAAAAGTTTTATTTTAGGCTCTTGACTAGCAAATTCCTGATTTCTTCATAATTTTCAGAGCCTTTTGCCCTAAATTTTCATGTCGATGATTGAACCTAAACTCACACTCCTTCAAATGAAGGAAAAACCTATCATCGGTTA
>JAGROK010000012.1 GCA_020440285.1 Chlamydiia bacterium
AACTTCCTTCATCTTGTTCGAAATACCTCTTTTTATCCCCCGCCAAAAGTCGATTCTGCCATTTTGGAACTTAAACTAAAACCTCCTCCTGTAAAAGCTCCTTATGACCCTCTCTTCGAATTGATTCGCGCTGCATTCCAAATGAGGCGAAAAATGCTCCGCTCCTCTCTAAAAGCTTTTGCACCTTCTAGTAACATCGAAAAAGCTCTAGAAACTTTGGGATTATCCCCTACAGCGCGTCCTCAAGAACTTAGCTTAGAAAATTTCTCAGCCCTTTTCTTTGCTCTGAACTCTATAAATTCCGAAAAGGATGAGTAAGACTCCTCCAATAAGAAAGAGAATGAGAATCTTTTGAAACTCTTCTGGACATATCCAATCTCCTCGAAGAGCATCTCCTAAAAGTGCTGGTAAGGAACGTCCCACATTTACTGTTGAAACAAGAGGGGAACTCTCGAGCTCTCGCCCAAATTGATCGAATATCTTAATCGCTCCCACACAAGTTCCTTGTTTGATAGGAGGTCGGAGGTGTTGCCAATTCAGTTCAATTGTAACATCTGGTTCTTCAGAAGGAAAGTAGGAGATCATCACATCTTCTGTCAAAATTGCCTTTAAAGGATCTCGCCCCTGTTGGATTTCCCTACTAAAAACATTTTCCTCCTTCTTAAATAAAAGTCTCTCTTCTTTTTCTTCATCAAATGCCGCTTCGAAAAGGCGGATGGCATCTCGAAACCGCTTATGAGGATCCTCACACCCGAGAAGAATTGCAATCAAAACCCGATCACCATTTCGAGCAACACTTGCATAAGTATACCCCGCATCAGCATGATATCCTGTTTTCATCCCAACTGCATGAGGATAGAAAAATTTTCCTGGAAGAATCAATTGATCGTGATGAATAATTTTCTTAGCCGTTTGGAGATTACTTGTACTCCTTTCATACTCTCTTGTTGAGACAATCTTCCTCATGAGATCATCTTTTAAGGCCTCTTTTGTAATCAAAGCAAGGTCGCGTGCAGTTGAATAGTGATTAGGATGATGAAGTCCATGAGGATTTGCAAAATGGGTCCCTTTGCATCCAATCTCCTTAATATATCCATTAAGTCCATCCATAAACTTAGGGATTGAACCACTAACATAGTGAGCCACAGCATTTGAAGCATCATTCCCCGAAGAAAGCATCATTCCATAAAGAAGGTCAATAAAAGGGAGAACTTCTCCCCCTTTAAGCCAAAAATGAGTTCCATCAGGCTCTAGGAAATAAGCAGGATCCTTGTAGCTATGAGCCACTTTTACACTCTTAGTCATACGGCGGAGACAATGTTGTGGGCAAGAAACAGGGGCCGATAGATCCTTTTGATTTTTCTTAATTGCATACAAACAAGAAGCAATTTTTGAAATACTTGCAGGATACATCTTATCATCTCCATTCTTTTCAAAAAGAACAGCTCCCGTATTAGCATTCATTAAAATCGCAGACTTTGCAGAAACCTTCACCTTCAAAGGCTCTGCAGAAAGGGTCAAGATGCAAAGAAGAAAAAAAACGATCTTCATCACCACTCCTTGTTTTCTACCCGTTTTATCAAACTTTGAATTTCAGATAAATGAATTTTTCACTTATCTAAAGATTTAAAAATAAGTGACGTTAAACTGAAAGAAAATTAATTATTGAAACAACCCTTTAAAAAAAATAAAGGCATCACTATGAAACAAAAGAGAGTGGTAACGAAGGAGCTAACGGGCATCAACTATGAATCCCATACAATTAGATCAAGCCTATAATGAATTCATCTCGAATCTTTCGAGCTGGATTCCCGAAGGCATTCTTGAAGTGGATATGGAGCTATTGGAAGAAACGGGTCTTCTCTCCCATGCATCTTTTGAAGAGGAAAAAAACCAAGAGCAACTCCCCCATTATTTTCATGTGATTGAAACCTCTGACAAAGTCACGTTATTCAATCACCAATTTGCAATTTGGATTGTTCCCAAAATCATCGATGAAGTCCCCACAACAATCGTGATGATTTCTCTGATTACGCAGGGACATCCCCATCTCGAGATTGTTTTCTCGACAAAGGGAGTCTATAACACTCCAAAGTTTGTCTTGAGGATGCTAAAATACTACCTATCTGAAGTGATCGATACCGAAGAAGCGATCTCTTCAATTGGGAAATAACACCAATCCTAGAGGTTCTTGCGGAGGGTGAGAATATTTTTCTCTTGCAAACGTTGGTATTCAACTTTATCCATCAGTTTTTGCATGAATAAAATCCCAAGCCCTCCCTCTTGAAGCTCTTCAACAGGGATCATTGGATCGATCTCCCGCTTATGCTGCAAAGGATTAAAAGGGTGACCCTCATCTTCGATCCGAATTTCAATATACTCCCCTTTTTTCAAATCGACATCTAATTGAATCATCCCCGTTTTTTCCTGATACGCATACGAAATCACATTAACGAGTCCTTCCTCTAAAGCAATTTCAATGCGCCTTATCTCCACATCTGAAAGACCCGTCTCCTCTAATCTCTCACATACCCATCCGAGCATCTCACGAAGGTTTTCCAGCTTGGCCTTAAATATTTTTGTATCAGACACAGACTCATCCACCATTAAAGGGTCATAAAGGGAAAGATGCCAAAAGAAATGATATATTACAAACTGATTATTACCCCGAAGTGCGACCTATTTTTCCCTTTAGGGCTGCATAAATAGGTGAGATTTTTTACATCG
>JAGROK010000054.1 GCA_020440285.1 Chlamydiia bacterium
AATTAGCAGACCTAACCATTATCACCTCCTTATATCCCGCTGGAGAAAAGGAGATTCCAGGTATTACTAGCGAGCGTCTTGCTGAAGAAATCACAAATAGCTCCTCGATCTTTCTAGAATGGGAAAAGCTTTTGACTCATCTTCCCAAGCTTCTGGCTCCTGGCGATGTATTAGTGACGATTGGCGCTGGCGATGTGACGACAGTTGGCCCTAGATTAATCAGTTCTAGGTAGGTTTATGAAACGGTTCCAATCTTTGTTTTTAGCCTTTTTTGCCCTCCTCCTTACTTTTGGATTTTATTCTGCTTTCTCCCTTTTTGAAAAAGAAAAGCCCCATGTTGCACCGATAAAAGCCATCGCACAAACAGGTCCAGTTAAAGAAGGGCTAAAAACCCTTTACTTGGAAGAACTCCTTGGCCTATCTGTGGATAAACCAAAAGCCATTCACCCTAAAGAAGCAGAAAAGATACTTCAACAGAGCCCCCTAATAAAAAGCGTTTCTGTTTCCCACCTAAACCCAGAAACCCTTTACATCGATTATACAGTTCGCACCCCCCTATTTATCATAGGGGATGTTGAAAATCTTGCCCTAGACAAGGAGGGAGTAACGTTTCCTTTAAACCCTTTTTTCACCCCAAAAAACCTCCCATTGCTCTATCTAGGAGACTCCTATCAAGAAAGCAAAACACATTTGGCCCTTTCACTTCTCGATCTTTTAAAAGAAGAAGTAGGCTTTATCGATCTTTCTAAATCTGATGATCCCTCCTTAGGAAAAAGAGAAATCGTCGTTTCGATCGATTCCGATCTTCTCCGTTTATCAACAAAGCATTATGCCAAAGAAATCGAGCACTACCGCAAGCTTCGAAAACACTTCGATGGCCCCCTTATCATCGATCTCCGCATCCCCAACCTTGCCTATGTTCATAGTAGTAAGTTCTTGCATAAAAGTGATGCAAATGGTAACATGAGACGTTAACTAATGCTGAAAGGTCTTTATGGAAGAATTTGTTGCTTATGTCATCCGGAATTTGGTTGACTCTCCCGATGATGTGAAAATTGATATTTTTGATGGCTCAAAAAGCTCCGTCGTTGAGATCCGTGTTCATGACAATGATGTTGCGAAGCTCGTTGGAAAGCAGGGGAGAACGATTAAAGCCCTTCGTCAAATTGCCATGACCGTTGCTGCTCGCCTTGGGCGAAAAGTTCGTCTCGAAATTATCCAATAACCGCTATTTACAAAATAATTGACCCAAGGTATTGTTGAGTAAATAAGGTGAGTTATTCGATGGCGGTTGGATTAAGTATACAGATTGAAGATGCTCGTGAGGTTACCATTTTTCGCATTGATGGGCGTCTCGATGCTGCGTCTGCCCCCCTTTTAGAGAAAAAATTGATCGAGCAGATTGAAGGGGGAAAAACAAAAATCCTTTTAGATTTTGCAAAGGTCAACTACTTGAGTAGTGCTGGGATGCGCCTTCTCCTTTCGACAACAAAAAAACTTAAGGGAGATGGCAAAGGATTTCACCTTTGTTCTGTAAGTGAAGAGGTGATGGGGATTATCAAGATGGCTGGATTTGAGAGGATCATTCAAATTTTTCCAACCGAGCAAGAGGCTCTCCAAGGTTTTTCAAAAAATAGCTGAATTGGTTTAAAATAGTAATAATTGGACAGAAGATTTTTATTGAAAATGAAGCGCGGAGAGCGAAGCTGGCTTTATATAAGCCAGCAAGATTGAGCGCAAAATTTTCGGTGAAAAGATCTGGATGAGTTGTTATTATTTTGAACCAATTTAGCTATGAACCCCCTAGACGGCTCCTATGAACCTATCTCACTATTATAAACCCTATCCTTTTGATCCTTTTTCTCCAGAATTTGAAATCTCTTTTTGCTCTACTTCACCAAGTATGGTGCGCAAAGAGATTTCAAATTCTGAAAAAAAAATGCTTCAAAATTCTAGAATTTCTAATAGTGAGATAGGTTCATGAGTAGTGACCTCATTGGTGAATTTGCTCACCAACCCAGTCCCTCACGAAAGAAAAATGATACCGATTCACGTGGAAATCGAGTCATCGTCATCGCAGGCCCAACTGCAAGTGGAAAAACCCGCCTTTCAATCGAAATTGCCCGAATCTTAGGGGGGGAGATTGTTTCTGCCGATTCGGTTCAGGTTTATCGAGGGATGGATATAGGAACCGCAAAAGCAACCCTTGAAGAGAGGATGAAAATCCCTCATCACCTCATCGATATTTGTGATCTATCAGAGTCGTTCAATGTTGTTCAATTTTATGAGCTGGCAACACAATCTATTCGAGAAACTTTGGAGAGGGGACATGTTCCCATTGTTGTTGGGGGAACCGGTTTTTATTTGCATGCCCTCATCTATGGCCCTCCTCAAGGCCCCCCCGCGTCTGCGGAGGTGAGGCAGAAGCTCGAAGAGGATATGGAAAAATTTGGAACTGAAGCCCTTTACGAAAAGCTCTCCTTCCTCGATCCTGAGTATGGGCAGACAATTAATTTTAGAGATAAGCATAAGATCATTCGCGCCCTTGAAATTATCACTTTAACCGGGAAAAAAGTGAGCGATTTTCCCAAGGGGAATGTCCCCAATCGCCCCAAAGATTTTGATTTTAGATGTTGGTTTACCTACTTTCCTAAAGATATTCTTTTTTCCCGTATTGAGATGCGGTGCGATGAAATGATGGCGCAAGGATTTATTGAAGAGGTCGAAGGGCTTATGGAGCTAGGGCTTCGAGAGAACCTTTCTGCGGCGCAGGCAATTGGGTATAGGCAATGTATTGAATTTCTTGATTCTCCTCGTAGTGACGAAGATTGGGAACATTTTGTTTGGGAATTTAAAAAGGCTTCTAGGCGGTATGCAAAACGGCAGTTTACATGGTTTCGAAGAGAGCCCCTCTTTAGGTGGGTTGATCTTGATGTTCATGGTTACCAGAAAACTTTTGAGATGATCCTCCAAGACTACGAAAGTCGTTATTAGAGTGTTTGCGAATACCCTTTTCATTAAATGGGGATTCACGTTAGAATAGTCTGAGCGGTAACCTACTTTATCTTTTATTATGGACACAGAAAGCACTGACAAAAAAACTCCTTTAGAAACTGAAGAATTTAAGACGTTCCACGCTTCCTTTGAAGAGGCTAAGGAGGTCGAAGAGAAGATTCAGCTCTCCCTTGAATTTATGAAAGCGATTCTTGCAAAACCAAATGGGGTGAGTCTAAAAGAGTTTTGGGATGCAAAAAGGCTTTGCGGTCCACTATTTAAAGAAAAGATGAATCCGATTAAGCGAAATCATTTGTGGTCGGAGTATGCCCAGCTTGGGGAAGAAGCCCGT
The DNA here is from genome assembly GCA_020440285.1 of Chlamydiia bacterium. Lineage (GTDB taxonomy): Bacteria > Chlamydiota > Chlamydiia > Chlamydiales > Simkaniaceae > Neptunichlamydia. Next base: position 3,347 of record JAGROK010000054.1, read on the forward strand.
CGATTAAAAGAGGTGAAGGATGAGCAGGCTGCGTTTTCGATCGAACAGGTAGAACTTGCCATTAAGGCCCTGGAAGAGGATCTTGAACATTACGATCGTTTGCTTGAGCAGATCGCTTCGCTTCAATTTCCGAAAGGGGCTGAGTCTCTAGGTATTAATAGAGAAGAATATGGAAAAATTCAGCAGAATCTAAATCTTTTAAAAACCTTAGTGTCACGTCTTGACTCTTTAAGGAAAGAGGTTCTTGCAATTGACATGCGCATTAGTCATAAAAATAAGATCTTGAAGCGCCTTTCTAAATTGGGAGACCACATCTTTCCTAAGAGGAAGGAGTTAATTAAGAAGGTCAGTGATGCATTTATGGCTGATATTGAAACCTTTATAAAAAATCGGTTTCCTCAGGAAGGGGATAAGTATTCTGCTCCTTATTATGTCATTCGTGATGAGATCAAGGCTTTTCAAAGCCTTGCAAAAGTTTTAACTCTGAATACCCAAGCATTTACAAAGTCTCGGAAAACCCTTAGTGAGGGATGGGACAAGATCAAACAAAAAGAGGCTGAGAGGCGTGCTGAAATGGGGGAAAAGGAGGAAGAGCACAAGAAGAACTTCGAAGAGTTCCTCCACAAGGTTGAAGCTTTTGAAACTTTTTGCGCAAAACCTGAGAATCAAGAAAGGTCAAAGGTTTTAGGTGAGTCAAATGCTTTGCAGGAAGCGATGAAAGAGATTCCTTTAGGAAGGGACCAGGTAAAGATCTTAAAGGATCGCATTCAAAAAGCGCGAAGTGGCGCTCTTGATAAGGTGCAAGAAAAGGTTAGCCAGAAAAAAATGGCTGTGCAAAAAGAAGTTGATGATTTGAGAGAAAGACTCAGTGCGTTGGTGAAGGGGGAGGAAAAATCTTCTTTAGAAGATTTAGAAAAAGGGGAGACAGAGATCAAGAAGGTCTATGAAGGATTAACCCTTTCTTCTGCTGAGATCCATTTGTTTGAAAGGAGTTTTGCCGATCTTCGTAGCTTTATTCTTGATAAGAAGGAACAGGTCGTTGGAGATGAGAATTTAGAAGACCTTTATGAAGAAAGAGCTTCCCACATCGAAGTGATTAAAAAGCAGGTTGAAGAGTATCGGAAAGAAATGGGGGGGTCTAATCTTGACTTTGAAAAAGCAATGACCTATCGTGAGCTTTACGACAGTGCTAAGATTCATCTCGACAGGGAGATCGAAGCGCTTGAGAATCTTGAAGAAAAATTAAGCTTATAAAACACTAGTATCGACATGGTGTGCAAAGAAATCTCAAATTCTGAAAAAAAACGCCTCAAAATTCCAGAATTTCTAATAGTGGGATAGGTCCATTGAAATCAATCAGCGCATTTGACCTTGACCACACACTGGTTTCCTCGAACTCCAGCCTCCTTTTTTACCGTCACCTTATTTCTAAAGGTTTTTATCGTCCGATTTCATTGATCCGGACGATGATTTATTCTGCGCGCCACTACTTTTTGAATTTAAGCCTTACCGAGCTTCATGAGAAGGTTTTTGAAAGATTTTTAAAAGGAGTCTCTCTAAAACTTGTTCAAAAAGAGGTTGAGCAGTTTTTAGAAAAGGATTTTTACCGTTTCCTTTACTATCCAACGCTTGCTCGCCTTCGTTATGCTCAACATCAAGGACATTATACAGTCATCCTTTCTAATGCCCCTTCTTTTGTCGTAGGTCCTATTGCGGAGTATTTGGGTGTTAACGAGTGGTACTCTTCAAAATATCGAGTCGATCAAGAGGGAAATTTTGAATCGGTTGAGTCGGTCCTTCTAGGGGAGGGGAAGGCAGATTGTATGGATAAGCTATCAAAGAGACTTAAAACAGCAAGGGGAAAAATCACTGCATATTCTGATAGCGATTTAGATCTTCCTTTTTTGCAAGCAGCGGGACGTCCTGTTGCAGTGAATCCGAGTAGCAAGCTTTTGAAGATATCAAAAGAGCATGCATGGGAGATTCTGTGAAAAAAATTGGATTTTTTGGGGGAAGTTTTGATCCCATTCACTTGGGTCATCTTAACCTTGCCCTTAGAATCATGGAGCTTAAGGGGCTCGATCAGGTCCTTTTTTGCCCAGCGCATATTTCTCCAACAAAGGGAGAAGCCCCTCCGATTGCACCACCGAACCATCGGCTAAATATGTTGCAGCTTGCTTTGGAAGATGTGCCAGGATGTGACCCTTATGATGGGGAAATTGAGCGTCCTCCTCCCTCCTATACCGTCGATACCCTTATTGGGCTAAAGGGGGAGCTTTATTTGATTGTGGCTGAGGACACCGCATATGGGTTCGGCGCGTGGAAGGAGATTGAAAAAGTTTTAGAAATGGCGCCTCCCCTTATTGGAACGCGCTACGGATTTGATAAAAAAAAATTGAGCACGCTTCCTGAGACGATTCGGTTAAAAGTAGAAGAGGGGATGTGTCAGATTCCCGCTATGGATATCAGCAGCACTGAGGTGAGGGAAAGGCTCAAAAAAAGGCTTTATTGCGGCCATTTAGTTCAGGGAAAAGTGCTGGACTACATTCATCAAAATACTATATACTCTCCCCTATATGGCTAAAGAATTCTTGGGTGCGATTAAAAAAGTTGCACAGACAATATACGATAAAAAAGGTTCCAATATCATCGCAATTGATGTTCGAAACGTTTCATCAATTACAGATTATGTTTTAATTGCAGATGGAAATGTGGACCGTCACGTTACTGCCCTTGCAGGTGAGGTGCAAAACTTCATGCGAGATGTAGGGGAAAAACCGGTCCATGTTGAAGGACAGCAAAATGGAGATTGGGTTGTTCTCGACTACTTCCAGGTCGTCATCCATATCCTCCTCCCCGAGATGCGACAAAAGTATCAATTAGAGCGTCTTTGGCCTGAAGGAAAAGTCATTGATTTAGATTTAAAAACCGTTAAGGGTGATCATGAGTAAAAAACGGCGTGTTGTTGTCACTGGAATGGGGATCGTTTCCTGTTTTGGAACCGATGTAGATGAGTTCTATCAAAATTTACTTGAAGGAAAGAGTGGAGTTGTTCCGATCACCTCATTTCCTTGTGAAGAGTATCCCACCCGCTTTGCAGGGGCCGTTCGAGGGTTTGAGACCGGTGATTACATGGATAAGAAGCAGGCACGTCGCGTTGACCCCTTTATCCGTTATACGATGGTTGCAGGAAAAAAGGCTCTTGAGGACGCTGGTTTAAAGGGAGAAGAACTTGAAAAGCTTGATAAATCCCGGTGTGGAGTTCTTATAGGCTCTGGTATGGGAGGGATGTCGGTCTTTTTCGAAGGAAATAAGACCCTTTTTGATAAGGGATTTAATCGAATTACGCCATTTTTTGTTCCCTATATCATTACCAATATGGGGGGTGGTCTTTTAGCCATCGATCTTGGCTTTACCGGTCCTAACTATTCCATTTCGACAGCGTGTGCAACAGCTAATTACTCAATCGTTGCAGCAGCGCAGCACATTCAGCGTGGAGATGCTGATCTCATGGTGTGTGGAGGAAGTGAGGCAGCGATTAATCCGATTGGGGTGGCAGGCTTTGTTGTGATGAAAGCCCTTTCTGAGAGAAATGATGATATAGAAGGAGCTTCTCGCCCTTGGGATAAGACTCGTGATGGGTTTGTCATGGGAGAGGGAGCTGGTGTCCTTGTTCTTGAAGAGTATGAGCATGCCAAGAAAAGAGGGGCAACGATTCTTGCTGAGTACCTCGGCGGCGCTGTTTCAACCGATGCATACCACATTACCAGCCCTCGCGAAGATGGGGCAGGAGTTGCCGCTTGTATTGAAACGGCGATCAAAGATGCTGGAATTGAGAAAGAAACCATTAACTATATCAATGCCCATGCAACAGCAACATCAGTAGGCGATCTTTGTGAAGTGCGAGGAATTCGCACAGTCTTTGGAGATCAAATCAAAGAAATGAAGATGAATGCGACCAAGTCGATGACTGGTCATTGCCTCGGAGCTGCTGGAGGAGTGGAGGCAATTGCAACGATTAAAGCCATCCAAACCAAAAAGGTCCACCCTACAATTAATCTTAAAGAGCCTGAAGAGGAGCTCGATGGCTTCAATATTGTCGGCGATAAAGCGGAGGATTTTGATGTGAAAGGAGCGATCTCTAACTCCTTTGGATTTGGAGGACATAACTCAGTCGTCATTTTTGGTCCTTGTGAAGCCGGTTAAAGACTACAGCTTTGGGATCGTCCCCTTAACCTATGAGAGGGGAGATTGGGATGTTTTTTTAGTTAGGCATCGAAATGGTGGCCATTGGTCTTTTCCTAAAGGGCACGCTGAGAAAGGGGAGTCCCCAAAAGAAGCCGCCGAAAGGGAACTTAAAGAAGAGACAGGATTAGAGGTGATTCGTTATCTCGATCATCCTTATGTTGTCGAGAAGTACCAATTTAGGCGAGAGGGGGCCCTTGTCGATAAAACGGTTCGTTTTTATTTAGCAGAAGTTACAACAAAATACTTTCTCCAATTAGGAGAAATCGAAGAGGGAAAATGGCTTCCCCTTCGGGAGATTCTTCAATATGCAACCTTCAAAGAAGAGGTAAAGCTATTTATGGATATTATAAAGGTTTTTGATGGAAAGGATAGGAATTAGCCCTCCATATTTTAGTGATTATCCTCTAATGGGAAAAATGATGCTTGGCAGTGTTGCCCTTTCCTTTATTTCCGTAAAGGCCCTTAAGGGGGCGCAAGATTTTACCGGTTGGGATGTTGCTCCATTTGAAGGGAAGATGATGTTCGCACTTGCTTTCGGGATGTTGTTTGCCTCTTATGTGGCAGGTGGTCAAGTCATCCGAGGGCGCTTGCCTCAAACCGATGGAGAGCTTACAGGATTTCTTAATCGCCACTTTGGAAATATATATACCGTTAGAAATAATGAGATGGTGATAATTTCTAAAGATTATCCAACTTTGCCCCCAATTTTGAATCAACTTAATGACCAGAGATGTGATCACATCACTTTGAACCACACCCCTACTCAAGAAAAATCTGGAGATCGTCTCTACCACCATATTCAATCCAAGGGGGGAAGTGATCATAAAGCTCTTTTAATTCTCAACCAAATCGAAATCCAAAGCTTTGCCATTCCCTACGGAGAGTTGGGGGGCTTTTTTGATGAGCTCAATCTTGATCTCGCTCTCACGGGAGTGAGAGAAGATTCTCAAGAGATTGACCTATCAGATACTGAAGAGGGTTTTTTAGTGACGAGTAAAGTGACAATGCAAATATCTCGTCCAAATAAAAAAGTCTTTGGAAAGTTGGAGATTTCTCTCAATATTCAGATCCCACTCGATGATCAAGAAGGACCGATAGGGGAGTGGTCCTGGAAAATCATAGAAGTTTCTTAAATTATAATATCATTATACTGTTTTTTTTAATTCATATTTTATTTGAATTTGATTCAATTTTATGTATAATTCGTATCGAATTTAGGGAAAAATAACAAAAAGAGTAGAAAATGGACGGTATTCATCCTGAGGTCGTTAGAAGGCCTGCACATGAGATTGATTACAACAGGTTAGGTCGGGCAGCTGCTATGACAGTGGGATTCATGACTCTAACCTCTCTCACGATGCATCTGGCAAAAAAGCTTACAGCTAAAGAGGTTAGACCTTTTTCAGGGAATATGAAGGCTAATATAGCCTTTTCAGCCCTTTCAACGATTGGATGTGCCGCTTCAGTGATCTACTCAGACCCCATTCGTATACCGGTTGTGCCCCCTCCCCCTCCTCCCCCTGTTGAAGGGGAAGAGGATATTGAAGAGGTGAACCCTCCTCGTGAAGAGGGGCGGATTGTTCCTGCCAACAATGGGGCAATTCAGCCAAGGGATCTCCAAGAAATGGTTGATATGTCTCGCCAAGGGATTGAAGAGGCCCTCCGAATGGGAGATATAAACATCATCCATCAAGTCTTTAATATTGATGGGAGGCATATCACCATTGAGATTGATCTTAGAAATAAGGGAGAAATCGAAAGGCTTTATCGAGCGCAAGAGAGCCTTCTTCAAGGACAGGGGCAAGGGCAGCTTTTACCCCCAGAAAAAGGTGAACCGGTAATAGAAATTATTGAAGAGGGTCCTTTTCTCAATGGAGGGATTCCCCTTCCAAATCTTCCTATGCAACAGGTCGAGGGAAGAGAAGATGCTCAAGAAGATTTTGTCTTGGTTAGCCAAGAGCGAATCCCTGAGATCGGGGTATCAAATGAACACCTTTTTGGCTCTTATGGCGCTTTGATGAGGCAAATGCTTTTCCGCTCCCTTTTAAATGAGTATATTCACCTCCTTCAAGAAAAGGAAATCAATCTCCAAGACGATCAAGGATGCCCTCAGCTTAGAAAGGCCCTTCGTTATTTAACCGATCCAAGCTCTGCTAAAGATGCTAAACAGCAATATGACAAGTATATCGAGGCGCTAGAAGAGCTTGTTGTTGTTCTTAAGTCTCAATCGGTTGGAGCGGTTTGTGATGCAATGGTTCTTGCGCGGATGACTCCACGGATTCATCAGTTTCAAGAAGACTATGTGAAGCAGCACATTAATCCCCATGATCCTATGACGCTAGAGAATTTTGCAGAGATTTTTGTTGAAAGAAACAAAGAGATTGCCTCTTGCAATCCCAATATGTTGGTTGATTGGAGCACTAGTAACCAGATCAAACTTTATGGAGCATGGAGTTGGTCTCACTATATGTTAGACAATCCTCCTCAATTAAGAGCCCAAGAGGGAGACATTTATTATCTTCGCCATGCCACCCCAAACAAATATGTTAATGGAGAGGTGATCGTCGATCCTATTTATCGAGACTTTGTAAGGGGAGCTGATGGTCTTGTCCTTTATGCAGCCCACCAAAGACTCAATGATGATGGAGTGATAGAAAATGAAGATGTGAGATGTCAAACCCTCGCTGCTCTTGAAGAGGAGGAGCCAAACCTTTTACTTCTTTTCCAATCTGTTGAAAACAATCTTTTCAAAAAAGGGGCACGAACCTTTGCCGATCTTAAAACAAGGCTGGTTGACTCCTTTTATCAAACAGAGGGGAGCCGTTTAAATCGCCTTCCACGTTGCTTGCAAAACGATCCAAATTATCGACAGAAAATGGAAGAGATTTGTGACTTTATCCACCGCACTTTTTTTGAGAACCGGGCTAATGTTAATCAGACAAAGATTGATATCTATGGAGGATTAAAGGATGAGCAAAAAACGACAGAGTCTCAGCTCTTCATTATGCTCTTTTATTACTACCAGAGAGAAGAGCTGATAGGGCGTCAATTTGATGGAAAAAAGATTAAGTATGTCAACACAGGGTGTAAAGATAACTTTGACAGGGGAGGAGGGCAAAACCTTGCTGCGCGCCTCATCAAGTTAATTGAGCTTTATGGGAAAAATATTCCTCCAGCAGAGCTTCAAGCTCTTGCTGATAGCGTTCAAGCCCCCACCCTTCAACTTAAAGGGATTCCCCCCATTAAGTACCGTATCCATCCTGCCCTTTGCCTTGCAAATCTTTTAAATGGCCTTAGCGACGCATCGATTCAAGCCATTCAAGCAAGGGGAAGAAAAGGGGCAATCGTCATTGAAAGAAGAGTAGAACAACACGCCGTTCCAGTACCAAAAGATGCAAAGACCTTTGAAGAGTATAAAGCCGTTCTCACCTCTTTGTATGGGAGAACCTATACGAAAACTGAAAGGGAGATGATTCGGCAAAAGTCTGATGAAGTCTCGATTCCCTATCCCTTCTACGTGGATGGATACGAATATGATGGGACGTCAGGTCTATTTGGAAGATACTCCTATACAACCGATCAGATCATTCAAGAACTCAAAGAAGAGCACCACCTCTCAGAAGCGAAGGCTATTCAACTGGTAAACCAGCTCGACCCTCATCTTTTTGACGTTCCCTTTACTGCACTTAAGGGGCATTTAGAGGGAGATCAGATGGCTACTTTAAGGAGAGTGGGTTCCTCTCATCTTTCCCTTGATCGGACACAGGCGGATGCCTTTGTAGCGGCGGGAGTGCAGCAATTTGAGCTTGTAAGAGGAGGGCAGCAAGTTGCCCTTCTCGATATCAACATCTCTCTCCGATTCCCGAAAGAGAATGGTCAGCAGGAATCGGGAGAGTGGAGTTGGAGAATCAATTGGGTGGGTTAACCCCCTAAAACTTGCTGTCTGACGTTATTCGTTTTGGGATGATTTTCTTTGTCTTCAATATCCCAATCGTGGGGTCTTTGGCTTGATTGGAAAACTCTTGTATTGCCAACAGTATGTTGCAACGCTTCATGGCTGACAGTTTTTGTATCGTCAGACTCTCCCTTCATTCCAGGACTTGGATAAGAAGGTTGATGTACATGTCTGTTTGGATCTACGGGGCTTGTCATTTGAACTCCTTTTACTGTTTTAAGGAAATCTATATGATTACCTAAAAAATGCTTTTCGCGTCAAATTAATGTTTGTTAAAGAACTCCTCCCCTTATGCTACTTAAATTCTGGTTCTGTTATCTCAAGATTAGAGTGCTGTATTTATCCTTTAATTTTCACTAAACACATTAACGCGTTCTAATATCATTTTCTCAATATCAGAATAATTTGTCAATGTTTAAATATGACAATAATTCTACAAGCCATTAACAATAAGCATGATATGTATTTTGATGTAAAAATAAAATTTGACTTTTTAGATTTGAAATTGTAAATCAAAAGGGCTATAGTGCTGAGAATGCGACGTGTTATCATTTGGATGGGATCTTGGCTGATCCTCAAAGTTCTCTCTCTCCGTTATCGGATCGAGGTAAAGGGGTTTGATCAGATCAAAGAAAGGGGAGGGAACCTTTTTCTCCCCAATCACTCTGCGGAAATCGATACGATCATTACCTACAATCTTCTTGCGCGCAAGTTTCATCCTCGCCCCCTTGTCATCGAACACTTTTATTATTTGCGAGGGGCCCGTTTTTTTATGGATCTCATCCGCGCCTTTCCAATTCCTAATTTTGACCTTTCAGCAAACTCGTGGAAGATTCGTCAAGTAGAGAAGGGGTTAAAGAAAATAAGTGAGGGGATTAAAAAAGGGGAAAATTATCTCATTTATCCTTCAGGGCAACTCAAACGGGAAGGGTATGAAAACATTGGGGGGAGCTCTTTGATTCATCGCCTCCTAAACACCTGCCCCGATACCAGGGTTGTTTTGATGAGGATCGATGGTCTTTGGGGAAGCTCTTTTTCGTGCGCTATTACTGGAGATTCTCCCGATTTTTGGAAAGTTTTAGGGAAGGGGATCAAAACGGTTTTAAAAAATGCCCTTTTTTTTACTCCGCGGAGGAAGGTGACGGTTGAACTGATGGAAGCGCCGAGTGATTTTCCTAGGAAAGGGAGTCGCCTTGAGCTGAATCAGTACCTTGAAAAGTGGTATAACCAATACCAAAATGATCAAGGGGAGATGGTGACAGTCGAGCCTCTCCGCCTGATTTCATATAGCTGCTTTTCAAAAGATCTTCCTATTGTGACAAAAGTTGAGACAGAGGAAGTGGAAAGACAAGAACTCGATATTCCAGACCATATCCGAGAGGATGTCTATCGAGAACTTAAAAAGATTTCTGGGATGAAAGAGATAAAGGAAGAGATGGACCTTTCTCGCGACTTGGGGTTAGACTCTCTTGATTTAGCAGGTGTCCATGCTTTCATCGACCAAAGGTATAACGTGGAGGCGACTCATGTAGCAGCGCTGAAGACGGTTTATGATCTTCTTTACCTGATTGCTAATGGGAGTGTGAGTAGACCCAAAACCGATCCAGCGGGTGCAAAAAAAAGCGGATGGCCGAAAGAGCCTTTTCGCCCAAGTCCTCAGTTTCCTGAAGGAAAAACGATTCCTGAGGCCTTTCTCGACACTGTAGATCGAATGGGGAAAGGGGCGGCGTGTGGAGATAACGTTTCTAAAATCATGAGCTATCAAGAGATCAAATTAGGAATCATGGTAATAGCGCGCAAGCTTAAAACCATTCCTGAGAAATATGTTGGAGTTCTTCTCCCTTCTTCGGTTGGGTGCAATTTGATTGTCTTGAGTCTTCTTTTTGCTGGCAAGGTTCCTGTGATGCTTAATTGGACAGCAGGGGAGCGGGGAATGAATACTGCTAAAGATCTCTTAGGTCTTAAAACAGTTTTAAGTTCCCGCCGTTTTTTAGAGCGGGTTCAAGTGTTAGAACTAGGGGAGCTTGAAGAATCCCTTTTTCTTTTGGAAGATTTTCGTCGCACTATCTCTTTTTGGGATAAGGCGTTGGGGTTTTTCCTTTCTCGAAAAAAGAAAAAAGTGCTCACGCAAAAATTTCAGCTAAACAGAATTGATGAAAACGATCCTGCTGTTATCCTTTTTACCAGTGGCACAGAAAACTATCCAAAAGGGGTCCCCCTTTCCCATAAAAACCTCTTAAGCAATGAAAGGGGAGCTCTTGGACTTGCAAACGTTAAAAAAGAAGATGTTATTTATGGAGTCCTTCCCCCTTTTCACTCCTTTGGGTTTTCTGTTACGGGGCTCCTTCCCCTTTTAGCAGGACTCCGAGTTTTTTATGCTCCTGATCCAACTGATTCTCATGGGATGGCTCGTGATTGCGCCTCTCAAAAGATTACAATCCTTTGTTTAGCTCCCAGTTTTTATCGAAATTTATTTCGGATCGCCACACCTCGCCAACTTAAAAGTGTTCGCCTCTTTGTTGCTGGTGCTGAAAAAGCTCCTCCAGAACTTTTTGAACATGTCAAACGACTTGGGGGAAATAAGGAGATGATTGAGGGATATGGAATTACCGAGTGTTCACCTATTGTCACTTTGAATCAACAAGGAAAGCCTCCTAGAGGAGTGGGGTATCCCTTGCCTGGAATTGAGATGTGTGTGATCCACCCCGAAACGAAAGAAAAGCTTCCAAACGATCAGGAAGGGGAGATTTGTATTCATGGGCCCAATGTTTTTGAAGGATATTTAGGGGAAGGGGCGTCAGACCCTTTCATTGAGATCGATGGGAAAAAATGGTATCGGAGTGGAGATCTGGGCCATCTCGACCCTGAAGGGGCCCTCATTTTAGGGGGGCGCCTTAAGCGCTTTGTCAAAATAGGGGGAGAAATGGTAAGCTTAATAGCATTAGAAGATGAGCTTATCTCCTATGCGAGAAAAAAAGAGCTGATCAAAAAAGAAGACGAAGAACCCCAGCTTGCTATTGGAGTAAAAGAGGGAGAAAAACCAGCTCTTGTCCTTTTCACAACCTTTGAATTTTCAAAAGAAGAGGGGAATAAGGTTTTAAAAGAGGGGGGCTTTCCCCGCATTGTGAAGCTAGCGGCTGTCCATCAGATCGAAAGTATCCCCATAACAGGAACGGGAAAGGTTCAACTTCGCCAGATCCAAGAGCTCCTTAAGGAAAAAGATGCTTAAAATTTATAACACTGAAACGAGAAAGAAAGAGGCGATTACCCTTGCTGAAGGGGAAAAGCTCTTGAAGATGTATACGTGTGGTCCAACCATTTACAACTATGCCCATATTGGAAACTTCCGCACCTACGTTTTCGAAGACCTCTTAAGGCGGACACTCAAATATTTTGCCTTTCCGCTAAAGCAGGTGATGAATCTCACCGATGTGGAAGACAAAACGATCCTCGCCGCCAAAGAAAAGGGGATTCCCCTTAGAGAGCATACCAAGATCTATAAAGAGGCTTTCTTTGAAGATCTTAAAACCCTTGGAATCGAACCTGCAGAAATCTACTCACCTGCGACCGACTATGTTCCAGAGATGATTGCGATGATTGAAACCTTGATTAAAAAAGGGTATGCCTATCAAGGGCAAGATCAGGGGGTTTATTATAGCATTAAACACTTCCCCTCTTACGGACGCCTTTCCCACCTAAAACTCGATGATCTTCAAACAGGAGCCTCTGAGCGGTTGACCCATGATGAGTATGATAAAGAATCAGCTTCCGATTTTGTTTTGTGGAAACCTTACGACCCAGAAAGGGATGGAGAGGTTTTTTGGGATAGCCCGTTTGGAAAGGGGCGCCCCGGATGGCATGTCGAATGCTCCGCTATGGCAACAAAACTTCTTGGAGAAACCATCGATATCCATGTTGGAGGAGTCGATAATATCTTTCCCCACCACGAAAATGAGATTGCTCAATCAGAAGGGTGCACCGGTAAACACTTCGTCCGTCATTGGATCCACGCCGAGCATCTGATTGTTGATGGAAAAAAAATGTCGAAAAGTCTCGGGAATTTTTTCACCCTCCGCGACCTTCTTGCAAAAGGGTATACCGGCCCCGAAGTGCGCTATCTCCTCCTTTCTACCCACTATCGGACCCAACTCAACTTTACCCTAGAGGGGCTTGAAGCGGCTCGTCAAACCTTAAATCGCTTGCGCGATTTTATCCGTCGCCTCCGCTCTGCCAAGGCCCAAGAGGGGGGCTCTGTTGCTTCCTATTTAGAAAAAGCTCAAAAAACCTTCAAAGAGGCCCTGAGTGACGATCTCAACATCTCCTCTGCCCTTGCCGCCCTTTTTGACCTTATCCGTCCAATCAACGCCCTTATCGATGCCTCGAAGATGACAGCTCAAGAGGGGCAAAATGTTCTATTTTTCCTCAAAGATCTTGACTGTGTTTTAGGAGTTCTTCCTCTTGAAGAAGAGGTTGTAGAAATCCCTCCCGAGGTTCAGAAAGCTTTTGAGAAAAGAGAAGTGGCTCGAAAGGCAAAAAACTGGGAAGAAGCCGATAAGGAGCGAGATTTTATCCACGCAAAAGGGTATCAAATCGAAGATAGCCCCGAAGGATCTCGGGTGATTAAATCAACTGGTTGAGATATGGAGCAAAGGTATTCCAAATAGTATGAAGGATCATGGTGGTTGTTAAAGGTTCTCCACTTTCAATAAGGGCAGAGTAAAGAGCTCCTCCTAAAAAGACCGATACTCCCCCTCCATTTTCACAGGAGTAGTATTGCATATGGGCAATGGCAAATAGAGCAGCGGTGAGGAGGATACGGATCGCTTTTAATGGGAGGGTATCGAAATTAATTTGATGGTCTGGAAAAATCTTGTCGAGGGTCGCTTGAGGGATTTGTTTGAGAACCACTTGTTGAAACAGGTATCGAAACTGCAACTCTTCTAAGACAGGTGCGATAACGTTACCCTCTTGCCTCTGATCCATTCCCGTTACTTGGCGAAGCCAGGTTGTTGGAACAGTCAGAAAATTAACCAATTGTTTTGTATAAGGGAGAATCCGATTTGGAAGATAATTGCCAAGGCAATGACCATTTTCTGTTGCAAGTTGAACAATCCATCTATGGGAAAACACCTCACAAGCCACAATCCCTGTGAGTTTTGCCCCTAGGGTTCCCATTTCCTTGGTTAGCTCCCATAAGGAGGAGTCTTCCTGAACATTTGTTTCATTCACATTTTCCACGACATCCCCCTATTATTTTTTTATAATATTATAACATGTTATTATTATTTTTATAAACTATTTATTTAATAAATCGTTAGATTGTTGTTTTTTAGACACTTAAGTAGTTCTAAGCAATAAAAGAGAGGTAGTTTTCTTTATGGATACACTCGAAGGAGGCCTTAGGGTATGTATTGAGCCACAGCTTTGGAGGGGGCGGAGCCTGCTCATTCCACTTGAACTCATATCCAAAAAGCTTTCCTTCACGCTCTTCTACCCAATCGATCTCTTTTTGGTCGTAGGTACGCCAAAAATAGTTATGACTCCATAAAGAGGTGTACTCTTGCTTTTTTACCCTTTCAAGGACTAAATAATTTTCCCATAAAGAGCCAATATCATCCCTTAGTTTGATCGGATTAAAGTTGTTAACAAGAGCATTACGAATCCCATTATCGGAGAAATAATACTTCGATGTTTTTGTCACTTCTTTTCGAAGATTTCGACTAAATCCGCGAAGATTCACGATAATAAAGACTTGCTCAAGAAGATCGAGGTATTTTTCGATGGTTCCTTTATTCATTCCAAGTTTTGTTGCAAGCTCGCTATGAGAGACTTCATTTCCCACTTGGAGCGCTAGTAGAATAAGGAGATCAATGAGCTTTTTTGATTTTTTAATTCCCTCAAACGCTAAAATATCCTTTAGAAGGTAGGAAGAAACCAGTTCTTTTAGGTATTCTTTTTTGGAAAATTCACTTTTTAAAGTGATGACTTCAGGGTAAGAGCCGTAGATAAGGCGAGATTCTAAGTGAGCCTCTCGTTGGGCATTGTTTTCAATGTGATTGAGCTCGATTTGAGAGAGGGGATACATCCTTAACGTCGTCTTCCTCCCTGTTAGGGGCTCCCCAATTTGTTTTGCAAGATCAAAAGTCGAAGAGCCTGTCGCAAGGATCCTTAAATGAGGGAAATGGTCGACCAAGAGTTTAAGGTTGCGGCCAATGTCGGGGATATACTGCGCTTCATCGATGACAAGGAGGTCATGATCTCCAACAAATCCTTGCAGCTTTTCTATGGAAGAGGAAGAGAGCTGACTTTGCACAAAAAAATCCTCACCCGTCACAAAGAGGGCATTTGCCTCTTTTTCAAGATATTTCTTGATAAGAGTGGTTTTTCCGACCCGCCTGGCTCCATAGATGATGATCACCTTCCCTGGCTTTATTGATGAATTGAGCCTTTCTAACTGATTTTGAGGGATATACATTTTTATACTAGCTGTATTTATATAAACTTAGACTATCACAGTGGCTGAATTTTGTAAAATTCAGCCACTCAAATAGCCGAATTAATGAAAATTCGGCTATTCCTCAGGGCGCATCATCGGGAAATAGACAACATCGCGGATGGAGAAAGCATCGGTGAAGAGCATGGTAAGGCGGTCAATACCGATTCCAAGCCCTCCTGTGGGGGGCATCCCTTGACAGATCGCTTCGATGAATTCTTCGTCCATAGGATTGGCTTCATCATCTCCCCCTTCGCGGAGTTTATTTTGCTCTTCAAGAAGCTTTCTTTGGAGCTCTGGATCGTTGAGTTCTGAGTAGGCATTGCAAAACTCGTAACCGAGGATAAAGGTTTCAAAGCGCTCAACAAAGTTTTCCTCTCTTAGCTTGGGATCGCGGTGGAGCTTGCAGAGGGGAGTGGTTTCGATTGGATGATCGATGATATGGTGAGGCTGGATAAGGTGGTGTTCAGCAAACTCTTCGAATAAATAGGCGATAAGTTTTCCGCGAGAGGCCCCTTTTAACTTGTCTTCCTCGATTTTTCCTTTCAGCTTAGCTCTCATCTCTTCTTCAGATAGCTTGTCGGGATTGATCTTTCCATATTCTTGAATCGCTTCTTTCATCGAAAGACGTTTCCAAGGGGTTTTTAAATCGATAAGATGCTCATTTCCTTCCTTGTCTTTTCGCATCCCGATTTCAGTAGTCCCATAAAGCTCTTTTGCAAGGTGGGCAAAGAGGTTTTCGGTGAAGATCATCACATCATTGTAATCCCAAAAAGCAGCGTAGGACTCAAGCATGGTGAACTCGGGGTTGTGGGTCCTGTCGATCCCTTCGTTTCGATAAACCTTGCTCAGCTCATAGACACGGGAAAGGCCACCCACGATGAGCTTTTTAAGGGAAATTTCAAGAGAAATACGGAGATACATCGTTTGGTGAAGGGCGTTGAGCTCTGTAGTAAAGGGGCGCGCTTCGGCTCCTCCATAGATATTTTGAAGGACAGGGGTTTCCACTTCCATGAAGTCATTTTCTTCCATGTAATGGCGAATCTTTGAGATGAGGAAGCTCCGGGTTTTGAGTCTTTTGACCGACTCTGGATTTGTAATCAAATCGAGCCATCTCTTTCGGTAACGGGTTCCCCGATCGGTCAAGCCTGAATGTTTATCGGGAAGGGGAAGGAGGGTTTTACATAGAAGGGTTACCTCTTTTGCAAAGATTGTGAGTTCTCCTTTTTGCGTTCGAAAAAGGTGTCCCTCAACTCCGATGATGTCTCCCAAATCGATCTTTTTCTCAATAAATTTGAGGGGACGGACTTCACTTTCTTGAGAAAGTCCATTGATTTTTGTTAGGTCGCGATTGAACATAACCTGAATACGTCCTGTTTCGCCTTGCAGATGACCAAAAGCATTTTTTCCCATGGCGCGGAATAAAACGAGTCGTCCAGCAATTCGAACAAGATCGGTTTTTCCCGCCGCCGCATCTTCACTTGTTCCAATCGCTGCTCCTTCAAACTTATCTTGCAGAAGGGTTAGCTGATGAGTCGGCTCATATTTGTGTGGGTAGGGGTCAACCCCTAGTTCTCGGATTTCTTTGAGCTTAACTGTTCGATTTCGGAACTCTTCATAGGTATGATATTCCGGTGTGGGACTCTCTTTCAACTCGGTCATTTTGCTTCTCCTATATAGTGCTTTCAATCTAAAATTTTAAACCTAAGTCGCTCTTTTAATCTGCATTCGCATCTTCGCTCTCAGCAGCCACCCGTGGCTGCCTTCGATCTCCAGATTTTAATGCCGATCA
>JAGROK010000055.1 GCA_020440285.1 Chlamydiia bacterium
CATTTTCCCTCGATATAAATCAAAACAGTGTCCTTTCTCGATATGCCCAATTTCGTGTCCTAGGATTGCAACGAGTTCCCCTTCGGTTTTCAGTGTATCCATTAGGCTATCGGTGATACAGATAATTCCCCCAGGAAGGGCAAAAGCATTGGGAGAACCGAAGAGCAGGTAGACTTCATAATCAAAAGGCTTTTTGCTTGTTTTTGTGAGATCTTTGACAAGGGCATTGAGATAGTGGGTGGACTTTGAATCGCGTGCATCATATTGATTTCGAAATCGGGATTTTAGCTCTTCACCGAGAGCTTTCTCATCGATCTCATTAATTGGGAGGATGCTAGAAACGACGCGATCGATCGACTTGATCGGTTTGCCTAACTCTTGAAAAAAGGGAGAAAGTGTGCCTGTAAAAGGGACGGAGACTTTTTGTTTTGCTATGACAATCACCGTAAAGAGGATTCCGCAAAGAATGGTGATGAGAAAAGGGAACCGTAAACGTTTCATGTAAGCTCTAACCTATACTTGAATTTTTTATAAAGGGCGCTGATGAGTAACATGATACAACCGACTCCTATGAAAACGCAGGCTCGAGTAGAAAGGCTTTGTTGGGTCAGATCAAAGGCAATCAACCTCAAGCTGCAAAAGCCTAGTGCACCAAAGGAAATGTGTATAGCCCTTTTTGATTTGATCACAAGAGCGGCCATGGTATAGACGCAGATGAGTCCTACCCAAGAAAGGGTAAGAAGAGCTTTTTCAAAGTTAAAGTAAAAGATTAGAGCAATCCCTATAAAAATTGGCAAGAGAGTAGAGATACTAAGAAAGTGGAAAATAAGGCGATAGATGTTCTGAGAGGTCTTGATCTCTTTTTGTCGGGTAAATGAAAACACAAAGTACATGATCTGCAGAGCAATTGCTATAAAAGCAGGAACATAGATGCCTGCGCTAAAGGCATGATTGGGCGTTTGATAATGGGTCAAAAAGGCTGTGTGGATAATAGAGGCGAGAAAATATCCCCAGGAGTAGAGGTATAGGCGTTTGGGCACGAAGGTTTTGTAGGCAATCTGGAAGAAAATGATCGCTAAAAGTGACCACAACGGAGCTCGCCACTTATCAGGGCAGTCAGCGAAAATGCAAAGCGTTAAGAATCCAATAAAAATCTCTATCAGACTCTGGTGTATTTTTTCAGAAATCTTTGCAGCCCCAGTAAAGTTCTTGGAGGGGAAAAAGAACCAGTAGGCAACTGTTGATAGTGCTAAAGCTTCCATGATCCATCGGATAAATAGGCCCTTCCAAAAGAGATGCACTTGCAAATGAACAAGAATAAAGCTTGTTAAAGCACCAAGGAGAGATAAAAACCCGACATGATAGAGGAAGTGACCGATACTTTTTAAATAGTTGAGTTTAGAGAGTTCAAGGGCAATCAGTGAGTACCCTAGATAAAGGGCTGCTGCAGTAAGTGGAGCTCTATCTTGCGTAAAATAGTGGGTGGCCAGCGCGACATTGAGCGCAAATCCATAGATAGTAATGGAGTTTAAAAGGTTTTTGAGGGATCGAGAATGGAGAAATAGCCCAAAAATTAAGATCCCATCCAGCCCTGCCAAGCAGAGTAATCCTCCGATTGCAGGAGAGGCATGAGGGATGAAAGTGGTTGTGTAAATCAGATGGAGGATCACTAAAAAAAGAAGAAGTGCGGTGTCAAGCTCAGGAAGGGAATCGATTTTTTTCCATAATGCTAACCCAAAGACGCACAGGAGGACAAGAAGGGGAATAAGGATAGAGTCTAGTGCGAAAAATGCTCCAATACAAAGGGCGATGACACCGACAAGTAAGGTAGGTGAAATCACAATTGCAAGTGAGTCGGAAGGTTTAAAAGTGAATGCATCCGTTATGAAACATTTCAAGCGAGCAGCTAAATAATAGCCCCAATGAATAAGAGCTACTGCCCCTACTCTGAGATAGAAATAAAGATCATGGACCTCAGTTGTTCCCATTAAAACTAAAAGAGGGAGATAGCTTATCGATTGTAAAATAGATCCAAATCTTACAAGGACTCGATTTTTTTGGAGGTTGCAAATCGCATTGAACAGAATCAATTCAAGGGAAATAAGGAGGGCAATGTCAATGGGGTTGATTGGAAATTGAGCTAAGCTAATTAAAGCTATCATCGCAATAAGCTGAGAAAGCATGGTGTCTGTGTAGAATAGCCAAGATACCTTTTTTCTTTTCGCAACTTGTGCAAGGATGAATCCCGCTGCTGAGAGCCCAGATAGGGAAAGAGGGGCCCAATGATTGAATTGGGCACAGATAAACAAATTCCATCCTAGCAATCCCCAATTCAGAAGGTGTGTGAAGAACGGAAGTTCATGAAAGCGGGGGTAGCGGTAAGCTTTGATGTAGTGGACCATTGCAGCAGTACATCCAACGAGCAATGAGCTGAAGATTGAAAGATAGGCTGGAGAGTCTCCAATTTTTAGGTAGCAGAAGGTATGTTGCACAGAAAATGTGACGACAATGAGGGAGAGGTGGAGTTCCCATTTATGGCGGAAACAGGCAATGAGTCCTGCAGCAGAGACAATCGCTCCTATAAGAATAAGGAGTTCTTTTTGGGGAATCATGCAAAGGGTCGCCAAGCTTAGTAGAACATGGAATGAGGCGACGAACTGGGAAGGAGAGCGGAGAGCTAAGAAAAGGTTAACGCTGATTCCAAAGCAGAGAAAGCCCAGCGCTTGCAGGGGATGGTGAATACAAAGCAACCCATCAATGCCTCCCGCACCAAAACTTACAAAAAGGATGATGGCTCCAGCAATTGAAGTCAGCCAGCTCGAAAAAAGGGTCCAGTTTCGATGCTCGTTAAGTTTAAAACTGACGACAATTAACACTATAGAGAAAAGGAGAAGAGATCCAACACGTGCCCAGGGGCTTTGCATGATTTCTGCAGTCAGACTAAAAAAGACTCCCCCAATAACAACTGCTAGAGCGCCGATCACTCCCATCCAATTCTCCTTAATAAGGATAAGGAATGGTGAGGGAGGTTTGGCTGGTTTTTCGGTTGGTTGTGTAAGCTTAAGAGGAGCAGCTTGTGCTTTTATTGGTTCAGAAAGCGTTTCTTGAGAAAGGGGGATTGGACAGGGGGAGGCACAGGTTTTTTCGATTTTTGGCTCAATTGCTTGAGGAGGAGGGGGTGGAGTTTTGGCTTGAGGAATAAGTTTGTGAAGCTCAATAAGGGATTTTTCAAGAACTGCAATCC
>JAGROK010000056.1 GCA_020440285.1 Chlamydiia bacterium
AATTCTATCTTTTCCTTAAGTGACTTAGAATTAAGAACTTTATCTTCGATTCCCATATTAATTCCTTTTTATGAGTTTTTAATTTTTATAATTAATATTATATCATAACTTATTGTTTAAATTAAACATAAATAATCTGTTGTTTTTGAAACATGATCGGTATAAGTGCTAATTTTCCAGGGAAATCCTCTCCATTTGGAATAAAATTTAGCACTTGCTCAAATCCCCTCTAAGGGCTAAATTAGGCGTCATGTCTGATATTCTAGATGAGTTGCTCCTTCAAGCTGCGGAGGCAAAACGGCCGCCCCCGCCCCCTCCACAAGGGATTCCTCGTCCATGGGTCCCCAGGTGGATTAGACAGCCGATAAAATGGTTTCTCCTCCCTTTTGTCTTGATTGACCTTCAGATGCAGCGGCTCGCTCGAAAGTTGATCCGCCCTCCATTTAAGCAGGAAGGGAAGTGTAAAAAGAGGGGGAACTGTTGCCACTATGTTCTTATCCGTTACTCTCGCTCTTTCATTGGTCGACTTTTTTATTTTTGGTATACGCAGTTCTTAGGTTTCTATCCCCGTTTGCAAGAGCCTCAGGAATATGAGGGAAAACTGATGCACGTGATGGGGTGTCGCTACCTTCGAGAAGATGGCTCGTGCAGTCAATATCATCTTCGCCCCCTTGTTTGTCGCCAATGGCCAGTGATCGAACACTTTGGATATCCAAGCATCCTTAAGGGGTGTGGATATCGCTCCAATCCTCCATATCCAGAAGAGACATCGGATGTTCTAGACTCAGAAGGGGATCCTCGTCTTAAGGTCTTGTAGTCAGGGCGATCGCCCTCTCTTGTAGTTTTTACCTCTTGAGAAAAATATTTAGATCATATAAGTTTCTTTGTTTCCTAAAACAACAAAGTAGGCGTAGCTATTATGGCATTCAAACAACCTGATCTTCCATATGATTTAAGTGCACTTGCCCCATTTGTTTCTGAGGAGCAGATGGATTACCACTATAACAAGCATCATGCAGCCTATTTTAAAAAGCTTAATGGACTTGTAGAGGGAAAGGCTGAAGGTGATAAGGATCTCGATACTGTTGTGAGAGAATCAACAGGAGGAGTGTTTAACAATGCTGCCCAAGCATGGAATCACACCTTTTTTTGGAACTGTATGTCTCCTAATGGAGGAGGGAAGCCAAGTGGAGATCTTTTAAGCGCCATTGAGCGCGATTTTGGAGGGTTGGAGGACTTTATGAAGAAGTTTTCTGATAGCGCAGCGACCCTTTTTGGCTCAGGATGGGCGTGGCTTGCAACTGACAGCTCAGGGAAACTTGAAATCATGCCTCTTAGCAACGCAGATACTCCGTTAAAACATGGGAAAACCCCTATTTTGACACTAGATGTTTGGGAGCATGCTTACTATATTGATTATCGCAATGAGCGTCCCCGTTTTATTGAGCAGTTTCGTGATGTGATTCATTGGAATTTTGTTGATCAGTGTTATAAAGGGGCCAAATGACAGCAAAGCAAGAACTTTACCGCATTCTTGACCACCTCGCAGATAAGCAGAAAGAGGTGAGTCGATGCCATGATTATTATGAGGCTATGGAAAGGGAGATCGAAGGAAAGAAAAAAGGTCTTGCTAACCCTGAGGATTATGCTGAGTTAGAGAAAGTGATCGAGACCCTTAACCGCGAATACGAGGCAAAAAGTGACTTGCTTTTAGAAGAACTTAATGAAGTCTTGATGAAAGGATACGATCTTTCAAAGAAGATCGGGGAAGAGATTTCCCATGATTTTAAAAAGCTTTGGGATTACATGACTCAGTCAATGCGCGCAGAAGTTCAACTCGATAGAGTTCTGCGCGACATCGACTTTCTTAAAAAAGAGCTATTCTAGCTCCCGTACATACTGTTTAACCTTGGCACTGGCAAGGTTATTTCTTTCTAGAAATTTTGCAACCTCAAAGCAGGGCTCTCCCTGGTCGATCATGTTTTCAACGACTCCTAAGTCAACAATGAGTTGAATCACTGCATGAGATGGCGCTGTTTTGTCTAAATTGATCTGATCGGGCCAGAGGTTATTAATTTGATCGGGCCAAAGATTGTTGATCTGATCGGGCCAGAGGTTATTAATTTGATCGGGCCAAAGATTGTTGATCTGATC